>NZ_RZOM01001367.1:0-1300 GCF_003999175.1 Mesorhizobium sp. M7A.F.Ca.ET.027.03.2.1
GATCTGGAACATCAGCGGCAGCAGGAACGGCACAGCACCAATGCCGATGCGGAACAGTCCGCCGCCAAGCACCGAGGAGCGGAACACCTGGTTGCGGAACAGTTCGAGCGCCAGCAGCGGGTTTTTTGCGTGGCGCGCATGCAGCAGATAGAGCGCACCCGACAGTAGGCCGACCGCTACGGTGGTGACACCGACGATTGGCGGCAGATATGGCAAGCTGACCACCGACAGGCCGAACACCACGCCCGATGCCGCCAGCCCGCTCAGCACGAAGCCGATGAAATCAAGTGGCGGGGTCTGCGCGGGTTCGGTCTCCGGCAGGAAACGCGTCGCCAACCAGATGCCGACCACGCCGATCGGCACATTGATCAGGAAGATCCAGTGCCAGGTGAAATAGGTGGTGATGAAGCCACCGACCGGCGGTCCGACCAGCGGCCCGACCAGCGCCGGAACGGTCAGCCAGGACATCGCCGCGACGAGTTCGCTTTTCGGTGTCGCGCGCACCAGCACCAGCCGCCCAACCGGCGTCATCATGGCGCCGCCGATGCCTTGCAGGAAGCGCGACACCACGAAAGCAGGCAGCGAACCGGAGAGCGCACAGGCTATTGAGCCGACGATGAAGACCGCGATCGCGGCACGAAAGATATTCTTGGCGCCGAAACGGTCTGCCATCCAGCCGCTGATCGGAATAAAGATCGCCAGCGAGACGAGATAGGCGGTCAACGCCAGCTTGAGCGCGATCGGACTGGTGTGGATGTCGACGGCGATCGCCGGCAGCGATGTCGCAATGACGGTCGAATCCATGTTTTCCATGAAAAGGGCGACCGCCAGGATGAGCGGGATGGTGCGGTTCACAAAACGCGTCCGACTTGATTCTTTTACGGTTGACCGGGAGGCAAGCCAACATGCAGGGCGGTTATCATGGGCTGGCTCTGATGTCGCATTAATTTGCTTTCACTTTGTGCGACTGCGGGGAGACAGGCAGTTCGCTTGGCCTGCCGCCGTGCCTAAATCAGAACTGGCGGGACGGCCAAGGCCTTCTCGTTCCGTCTCCAGGCGCTGGCCAAGCAGCAAAGAATAGCTTGCGAATGGCGATGTGTCACATTATTGTAGTGTATATAACTACTATATGGCCTTTGTCATGGAAGAAGCCGTTTCGGCAGCCGATGCCAACCGCAGATTTTCTCTCATCCTTCGCGGTGTTCGCGAAGGACAAAGCTATGTTGTGACCAGTCATGGGCGACCCGTCGCGCGGATCGTGCCCGCCGATCGACAGCAGGGTGTGGCTTCCCGCTCGCGC
>NZ_RZOM01001368.1:0-1298 GCF_003999175.1 Mesorhizobium sp. M7A.F.Ca.ET.027.03.2.1
CATGATGGCCGGCTCGGGCGGAGCCAGCCGTCATTGTCACTGGGCGCCGGCTGCGGCCGCGCGACATAGGCCGATGCTCCATTCGCTTCGTGATAGACCCGTGCCAGCATTTCAGCCAGCACGCCCGACGTCACCATCTGCACCCCGGCGATGAGCAGGAAGAAGCCGGTGAACAGCATCGGTCGCGTTCCAATGTCTTCGGCAAAAAGCAGCTTCAGGCAAAGCAGGTAGGCAAGGATCAGCGAACCCAGCGCGCCAAGCACGATGCCGATGCCGCCGAAGAAGTGCCCAGGCCGTGTGCGATAGCGCATGAAGAAGTACATGAACACCAGATCGAGCACGACCCTGAAGGTGCGCGAAATGCCATACTTGGATTGGCCATGGATGCGGGCGTGATGCGTCACCACTTCCTGCGCGATGCGTCTGGGGGTCGTCACCGTGGCCAGCCATGCAGGGATGAAGCGGTGCATCTCGCCATAGAGCTTGACGCTGCGGATGACGTTGCCGCGATAGACCTTGAGGCTGCAGCCATAGTCCTTAAGGCGCACCCCGGTGACGCGCGCGATCAGCGCGTTGGCGATGCGCGAGGGCAGCCTGCGCATGAAAAACCCTTCCTGGCGATCCTTGCGCCAGCCCACCACCAGGTCGAGATCCTCGCTCAACAGGCGGTAGACCATACGCGGAATGTCGTAGGGATCATTTTGCAGGTCGCCGTCGATCGTGGCGATGACGTCGCCGCGCGCTGCGTCGATACCGGCCTGCATCGCGGCGGTTTGCTTGTAGTTGCGCACCAGCTCGACCGCATGCACATGCGGGCCGTAATGCGCCGCCAGGCGCCTGATCTCGCTCACCGTCGCGTCGGTGCTGCCGTCATCGACCAGCACGACCTCCCACGGCTGGCCGTAGCGTTCCATCGCCTGGTGAATCCGCACCAGGAGCGGTTCGACGTTTTCGGCCTCGTTGTACATGGGCACGACGATGGACAGTGTATGGTCCGGCATCACCGCGCCGTCAGGCAGTCCCGAAGCAGGGATGGGCAATACGCTCATAGGGATGGCTTCCTTGCAGGGCCGACGGCCGGGTTCCCCGGCAGCGTCGATTTCGAGGGAAACAGCCAGGCGATCGCACCCGTGGCGATTGCCGAGCAGAAGATGAACAGATGCAATGCCAGCGCTGCCTGAAGGCCGCTCTTCATGGCAATGCCGGAGGTGAGCAGCGCCGCCGCTGCACCCGCTTCGTAGGTGCCGAAGCCGGCGACGCCTTGCACCGGTAGTATGGCGGCGCCTTCCGCCCCGACG
>NZ_RZOM01001369.1:0-1298 GCF_003999175.1 Mesorhizobium sp. M7A.F.Ca.ET.027.03.2.1
CGGCCAGTGTGCCTGCATCGAGTTTGCGCAGGCCCCTGGCGAGGCTCTTTACGAGGCTGACATCCAGTGCCTCACTGGCAACCTTGCTGTCGACGGTGCGCTCGGGCAAGGCAGTGTGAATGTGTCGGTCAAGATAGACGGAAGACCCGACGGTCCAGACGGCAAGCAGCAAAAGAGCAGGCAGAACGGCGAGCAGGAAGGCCCACCAGCCATGATAGTGGGCGCGCGAATGCGGCTTGACCTTGCCATTGTCCTGGGCCGCGGCACGTTGCCGACCGATGAAAAAGGCAACCAGGCCGACGGCAACGACGATGGCCAGTACGAGCAAGGACGACATGGACCCACCCCAAGAGAAATTCTTACGCAGCCGCCATTGCGGCCTGCGATGAAACCGGGGCGCGGGATTTGGCCCGCACCCCGGTTCGGCAGCTGATTACATCGACTTTCCGGCGGCGAAAGCGTCACGCTGGGCCTGACGCTCGGCATCCGGAGCAGCAACGAGGCCGTATTCGGCGAGCGGGCTTTCCGGGCCAACCATCTGGTCGTCAAGGAAGAACTCGACATATTCCTTGAGGCCGGGAACGACGCCCAGATGCGCCTTCTTGACGTAGAAGAACAGCGGGCGCGAGACGGGATACTTGCCGCTGGCGATCGTCTCGGTCGAAGGCACGACGTCTTCCACGGTGGCGACCTTCAGCTTGTCGGCATTGTTCTCATAGAAGGCGAGGCCAAACACGCCGACGCCGGTCTTGTTGGAGTCGATGCGGGCGAGCGTCTCGGTATAGTCGCCATCGATGTCGACGGCCTTGCCGTCCTTGCGGATGGCGATGCAGGTTTTGCCGATTTCCTTGTCGTCGGCAATGCCGGCGGCCTTGAGAGCAGCCTTGTCACAGCCGGCATCGAGAAGCTTGGTCTCGAACACTTCGCGCGTGCCGTGCTTTTCGCCCGGAATGTAGGCGGCGATGTCCCAGTCGGGCAGCTTCGGATTGACCTGGCTCCACTTGGTGTTCGGATTGTCGACGAGCTTGCCGTCGACGACCAGCTTGGCCGCGAGCGCCTTGTAGATGTCGGCGGGAACCAGCGCCCAATCCGGGCCCTTGATGTCGGTGGCGAAGACGATGCCGTCATAGCCGATCCGGACTTCCTGGACTTCCTTCACGCCGGCGTCGGCGCAGGACTTGAGTTCGTCCGCCTTGATCGGACGCGACGAGTTGGCGATGTCGATGGTATCTTCGCCGACGCCCTTGCAGAATTCCTTGATGCCCGCGCCGCTGCCGCCGGATTCGACGACCGGGGTC
>NZ_RZOM01000136.1:0-8786 GCF_003999175.1 Mesorhizobium sp. M7A.F.Ca.ET.027.03.2.1
GCCTTCCCCTTATCGCGCAGCCGGCGGATGTTGCGGTTGAGCACATCGACATCGGCCGCGTTGAGCGCCGCCGTCGGTTCATCGAGGATGAGCACGCCGGCGTCGGCCTGGATGCAATGCGCGATCTCGACGAATTGCCGCTCGGCTATGGTCAGGTTTGAAACGAGTTGCGACGGGTCGAGCGTGAGGCCGAGTTCGCCAAGCGCCTTGGCGGTCTGGCTGCTCATCACCCGATAATCGATCGAGCCGAACCGGGTCGTCGGCTCCCGGCCCAGAAACATGTTTTCGGCGATCGACAGATTGGGCAGCAGCGAGTGCTCCTGGAAAACGGTCGAAATGCCGGCATCGAGTGCGGCTCGCGGCGATTTCAGATCGAGCTTCTCCCCGTTCATGAAGATCTCACCGGAATCGGGCTGATGCACGCCCGCCAGGATCTTCATCAACGTCGATTTGCCGGCGCCGTTCTCGCCCATCAGGGCGTGGACGCTGCCCGCCTTGAGACCGAGGGAAACGGAATGGAGCGCCTTGCTCCCTCCGAACGCCTTCGAAATGTGGGACATCTCGATAAGATTGGTCACGAAACCCTCGAACGAACCGGATTCGACAGATGGAATGGCCTGCGGGGAATGCTTGTCCACTCCCCGCCAGCCACGGCGCCGTCACTTCTTGCCGTAATATTCCTTGAGCTTGTCTTCTGGCAGTTCGCTCGGCCACCAGACATTGGCGGTGAGGTCGTCGCGATAGTATTTTTTGGCCTTGTCCTGGTCCCATCCGTCGGGATTATAGACATAGCGTTTGTAGAGCTGATTGCCTTCCAGAAGGGCAACGGCGGCGCGCACGCCGGCCGCACCTTGGGCGGGGCTGTATTCCGGCGAGATCGACTTGAACCCGTCCGTGATCCACTGGCCGAAATAGCCATTGTTGCCCTCGCCCGAAATCGGAGGAACGGGCGTGCCGAACTGCTTGAAGACATCGACGCAGGCGCGCGTCATGTCGGCGCCGGACGACCAGATGCCGTCAACCTGTGGGTTGTTCAGATAAAGCGTCTCGCACAGCTTCTTGGCCTTGTCGTACTGCCAGTCACCATGCTCCTCGGCGATGATCTGCACATGGGTGCCTTTAAGTGATTCCAGTAAGCCGTTGTAGCGGTTGGTGTCTTCCGGATGGCCGGCCAGGCCACGCAGGACCCAGATCTTGCCGTTGTCGCCGACGGTCTTGACCAGCCAGTCGCCCATCACCTTGCCGAAATGCTCGGCGCCGCCCTGGATTTCGGTGGTGTAGGCGTCGGAATCGATGCGGCCGGTGTGAAGGATGACCGGGATGCCGGCGGCGACCGCCTTGGCGATGCTGGCATTGGCCGATGTGCTGGTCACCGGCTGAACGATGATCGCGTCGACATGCTGCGCGATCAGGTCCTCGATGTCGGCCACCTGCTTTTTCTGGTCGAAGCCGGCATCGAGCAGGATGAATTTCGAGATGCGCCTGTCCTTGGCCGCGGCGTTCTCCGCCTCATGCGCCACCTGTACTGTCCAGGTGTTGGCGTTGACGCCGAAGTCGCTCATGCCGATGACCCAGGGCGGGTCCTTCTTGAACGCACCGGCCGCGGTCATGCGCGTGTCGTCGGGGCGCGGCGCGACGCCGTCCATCAGCTTGATGTCTTCCGCATGCGCCAGGGACGTCACGGCAAGCGTGGACGCAACGAGCATCCCCAGGCCGACGGTTTTCAGCAATCCTAACATTAAACTCTCCTCCTTGTGGTTGCCCCGGCCTACGAATTCGCATGGCCGGCCGTACGAATGCGTACGGCCATGAGACGCTCTCCCAATGCATGCTCGTTGTCGCAAACCGACCGATGCACGCAATTCTCCCGCCCCCGAACACATACGTGCCGAAGCCCAATTCCTGCTGGACGATGATGACGGTCGAGAACTCCTCCGGGCACTTTAGAAGCACAGCGGATTCGCCCTGTCAATAGTTAGTCATGTTGAATGACTATTCCCTTGCTTGCCTTTCACCGCTCCACTATCCATCATGAATGGCGCTCGCCGGCTTCGGCGCGCTGTCAGTCCCGGCGGAAAAAACATGCGATCAGTCTTGTGCTACGGCGACTCCAACACGCACGGCCAGATCCCCGGCAGGGGGCCGCTCGAGCGCTATGGGCCGGGTGAACGCTGGCCGGGGATATTGCGTTCTCAGCTAGGCCCCGACTGGTATGTCATCGAGGAAGGATTGAGCGGCCGCACCACCGTCCACGACGACCCGATCGAGGGCGCCCACAAAAACGGCAGAACCTATCTTCGCCCCTGCCTGCAGAGCCATGCGACGCTCGACCTCGTCATCATCATGCTCGGCACCAACGACCTGAAGATCCGCTTCAACAAGCCGCCGTCGGAAGTGGCGATGGGCATCGGCTGCCTCGTCTACGACATCAAGGAACTGGCGCCCGGCCCGGGCGGCTCGACGCCCGAGATCATGATCGTGGCGCCGCCACCGATGCAGGACGACGTCAAGGAATGGAAGTCTATCTTCGCCGGTGCGCCGGAGAAATCGCGCCTGCTCGCGCTCGAGTTCGAGGTTCTGGCGGACTCGCTCGAACTCCACTTTTTCGATGCCGGCTCGGTGGTGTCGTGCAGCGAAGCGGACGGCTTTCACATCGATGCCGAGGCGCACAGATTGCTGGGCACCGCACTTGCCCGCGCGGTCGATGCCATCGGCTGGAGCCGCTCGACATGAGCAACACTACAGCCACCGGGCAACGAGCTCCAACCGACGGGGCGACCCTTGCCTGACATGAGGTTCGCACCACCTAATCCCTTGCGCATCGCCGATCGTGCGAGCGGGCTGAATGCGTTGAGCGTCCGCAGCTACAATGAGCGGCTGGTGCTGTCGCTGCTGCTTCAGAACGAAGGCATTTCGCGGATGGAAATCGGCGAAAAGACCGGCCTGTCGGCGCAGACGGCCTCGGTCATCGTCCGCTCGCTCGAACAGGAAGGCCTGGTCTCGCAGGGCGAGGCGCAGCGCGGCCGCGTCGGTCCGCCCACCATCCCGCTTTCGCTCAACCCGGAGGGCGCCTATGCGGTTGGCGTCGGCTTCAGCCGCCGCAGGATCGACATCGCACTCATCGATTTCATCGGCACCGTGCGCTTCCACACGCAATTGCCGGCGGATGAAGCCAATCCCTTTCCCCAAAGCAGCGATCTGTTCGGCGCGATCAGGCAAGCCATGACCAGCCTGCCGGTCGAGGCGCGCAGCCGGGTTGCCGGCATCGGCCTGGCCGTTCCCGACGATGTCGACACGATGGCTGCAACCCGCAACGGATCGAGCACCTCGCTGAAAGCCTTGCAGGGGGAGATCGAGGAACAGATCAAGCTGCCGGTTTTCGTGCAGAACGACATCACCGCGGCGGCCGGCGGCGAGAGCATGTTCGGCGTCGCCAAGCCGCTCAACGACTATTTGTTCTTCTATCTGGGAGCACGGCTGCAGAGCAGGCTCATCCTCAACCACCAGATCTACAAGGGAAACTCCAGCGCCAGCTTCGATCATGGCCTTGTGCGCCTGGAGAGCGAACTGACCAAGCGCCGGCGCCCGTCCGAAATCATCTGGAGCAGCAGCCCCGAGTGGCCTGACCTTGGCGAGGCCTACAGCGAATGGCTAGGGGAATGCTCCAACCGCCTGAAAGCCTCTATTTCCGCACTGACCCAGTTTGTCGAATTCAGGACGGTCGTCCTGTCCAGCTACGCGCCGCAGAAGATCGCCAAGGCCTTGTGCGCCGACATCGGCCGGGAATTCCCCGGCATCGAAGCGCTGCCCGCGCGGGTCAGCATCAGCCCGAAGGCCGTCGGCGCGGCAAGCCTGCCATTCAGTTCGCGCTTCATGATCCAGTGATCGAGCCGAACCGGCGTTGCCGGTCGGCCGATTACGGGCTCTCTGCAGGTCCATCGATGATTTTCAAATGACAAGGCGATTCCGCTTGCCAGGACGCCTCACTTAATAGCATGTTAAGTGAACCCTGAGATCGCCATGAAAATCGCTGCGGATCACGCACTCAACGACAATGCCGCAACCAGCGCCGAAGCGCGCCGCTCGACGGTATTGGGCGATCGCATCAAGGCCTATCGCACCACGCGGCGCCTGACGCTGCGCCAGCTCGGCGACATGATCGGCACCACCGCCAGCTTCCTGAGCCAGCTCGAGCGCGGCCTTTCGGGTGCCAACACCAGCACGCTGATGCTGATCGCCAACGCGCTCGGCATCAGCCTCGCCGATCTTTTCGACGAACGCGAGGTGTCGCCGCACGCGGTGCTGACACGCGCCGAGCGGCCGGCGCTGCCGACCAGCGAGGGCTACCGCAAGACGCTGCTGTCGCGCCGGCCGATCCGCGAGATGGAAGTCTATTGCGGCGAGTTCGCCGTCGGCGGCTCCACCGGCGACGTGCCCTACACGCATGGCAACGCGAGCGAGATGTTCCTCGTGCTGCGCGGACGCGTGCAACTGACGCTCGGCGACGAGAGCTTCACCCTCGAAGAGGGGGACAGCATCGAATATTCGACCTCGACGCCGCACCGGACGATCAATGTCGGCGATGCGGTGGCCGAAGTGCTGTGGATCATCGCACCGCCGACAAGCGGCGCCGTCGACCTCGACCAATATGTATCCCGGAAAACGCTCGCGCCCGGTCTGCCAAAATCAAACAGCGAGCCATCGGAGGGTTAGAAAATGGGAAGCAGATCAAGATTGGCCGGGTTTTTCGGCGCCGCCGCACTGGCATTGCTTGCGGCCGCCGCTCACGCGCAGAACGCGCCGCCGGCCGGGACCGTGGTGGACGGGTCGCTGAAGGGCAAGACGCTGACCTTCGTCTCGTATGGCGGCATCTACCAGGACGGCCAGGTTGCCGCGCTTAAGGAATTCGTCGACAAGAGCGGCGTCAAGCTTTTGAACGACGGACCGACCGAAATCGCCAAGCTTCAGGCGCAGGTCGAATCAGGCAATGTGACCTGGGATGTCGTCGACACGGATGATTTTCCGCCCTTCGTGCATTGCGGAAAACTGTTCCAAAAACTCGATCTGACCAAGCTCGACATCTCGCACATCCCGCCCGGACAGGTCGGCGAGTGCAGCGTGCCGGCGATGAATTACGGCATGGTCCTGATGTACAAGAACGACACGTACAAGGACAATCCGCCAAAGGACTGGAAGGATTTCTTCGACACCGCGAAATTCCCCGGCACCCGCGCCATCGACGGCAGCGGCAGCCCGCTCGGCGGCCTGATCGAACAGGCCATCCTGGCCGACGGCGGCAAGGTCGACGCCATGACGCCTGCCGATATCGACAAGGGCATCGCCAAGATCAAGGCGATCGGCCCCGACACGATCTTCTGGAAGACCGGCGCAGAATCCCAGCAGCTTGCCGAATCCGGCGAGGCCGACATGATCATCATGTGGACCGGCCGCGCCATGACGGCGGTCAAGAATGGCGCTGCCTATACGCCGGTGTGGAAGGACTGGCTGGTCGTCATGGATCAGCTGACCATCCCGGTCGGCGCCAAGGACCCCGATGCCTCCTACGCGCTGATCAACGCCTATCTCGGCAAGAAGTCGCAGGAGATCCTGACCGAGCAGACCTCCTACTCGCCGATCAACAACGAGGCACAGCCAAAGGTCGACACGTCCGTCGCCGCCTTCCTGACCAACACGCCAGACCACGCCAAGCTCGGCTATCAGCAGAACATCAAGTTCTGGGTCGCCAACTTCGCCGCTGCGTCCGACAAGTGGACGGCGCTGATGGCCGGCAACTGAGCCGGCTACCACTGAGGTGACGGCGTGAGCCAGACATCGCATACGCCGACGGCCGGGGGTGATCATCCCCGGCCGTCAGGTGCCGTGCAGGGGCCGCAGCGGCGCCTGCGCCTTGCCGCCTATCCGTCGCTGCTGGCGATGCCGGCCCTGCTCCTGCTTATCGCGGCTATGGGCTATCCCTTGCTGACCGTCACGCTGCGCAGTTTTTCGGACCCGGCCTGGGGCCTGCAGAACTACGTCTGGTTCTTCTCCACGCCGGTGAACGTCACCGTCCTGTGGCGCACCTTTTCCATCGCCGCCTGGGTCACCATCGTCTGCGTCATCGCCGCCTATCCCTACGCCTATCTCATGACGGCGGTCGGGCCGCGCCTGCGGCTGGTCCTCATCCTGTGCGTGCTGGTGCCGTTCTGGGTCAGCGGCGTGGTGCGCACCCTGGCCTGGGTCATCCTTTTGCAGGATTCCGGCATCATCAATTCGGTCATCAGGCTGCTCGGCTTTGACGGTGTGAAGCTGATCCGCACGCAGACCGGAGTCGTCATCGGCATGGCGCAGGTGCTGCTGCCGTTCATGATCCTGCCGCTCTATTCGGTCATGCGCGGCATCGATTTGCGCCTCGTGCAGGCGGCGCGCAGCCTCGGCGCGCGGCCCGCACGTGCCTTCCTGCAGATCTATCTGCCGCTGTCGCTGCCCGGCGTCTTTGCCGGCGCCATCATCGTCTTCATCCTGTCGCTCGGCTTCTACGTCACACCGGCCCTGCTCGGCGGCACATCGAACATGATGCTGGCAGAGATGATCGCCCAGACGGTGCAGTCGCTACTCAACTGGGGGCTCGGCAGTGCGGCCGCCTTCGTCCTGCTTGTCGTCACCATGGCGCTCTACGCGATCCAGCTTCGCCTGGTTGGTGCCAGGCGCGCCGGGGGAGGGATCTGACATGCTGCTCGACTATGAACGGCTCGGATGGCTGCGGGTGGCGCTTGTCGGCTTCACGGCGGCCGTCGCGGCATTCCTGCTGCTGCCGGTGGTCTTCATCGTGCTCCTGTCGTTCGGTTCGTCGCACTGGCTGGCCTTTCCGCCACCCGGCTGGACGCTGAGATGGTATCAGCAATTGCTGGGCGACCCGACCTGGATCGATGCCGCGCTGACCAGTGCCCGAATTGCCGCCATGGCCGCTATGCTGGCCGTCATCATCGGCCTGTTCGCTGCCTTCAGCCTGGTCAGGGGTGAGTTCCGCGGACGCCAGGTCCTGCGCGGATTGCTGTTGACGCCGATGGTGCTGCCGGTCGTCGTTTTCGCCATCGCCATCTACGCTTTCTTCCTGCGCATCGGCCTCGCCGGCACCACGGTCGGCTTCGTCATCGCCCACACCATCCTGGCGCTTCCCTTCGCCATCATCCCGATCACCGCGGCGCTCGAAGGTTTCGATAAATCGATCGAGGATGCAGCCATCGTCTGCGGCGCAAGTCCGTTTCAGGCGCGGCTGAGGATCACCTTGCCGTCGATCAGGATCGGCATCTTCTCGGCCGCGATCTTCTCGTTCCTGGCCTCGTGGGATGAGGTCGTGGTGGCGATCTTCATGGCAAGTCCGACCTTGCAGACCTTGCCGGTTAAGATCTGGGGCAGCCTGCGCGCAGACCTCAGCCCGGTGGTCGCCGCCGCCTCCAGCCTGCTCGTGGGCCTGACGTTTTGCCTGATGATTGTGACCGCACTCCTTCGCAGAAAATTGTCCAGATGACCCGGTCCTTCCTGTCCATACGCGCGCTAAGAAAGACGTTCGGCGCCTTCGTCGCCGTCCACGACGTGACCATCGATGTGCCCAAAGGTGAATTCCTGACATTCCTCGGCCCGTCCGGCTCCGGCAAGTCGACGACGCTCTACGCTATTGCGGGTTTCCAGGATCCGAGCTCAGGCGATGTGCTTCTGGAGGACATGTCGCTGCTTTCGGTGCCGTCGCACAAGCGTAACATCGGCATGGTGTTCCAGCGCTACACGCTGTTTCCGCATCTGAGCGTCGCCGAGAATGTCGCCTTTCCGCTGCGCGTGCGCCGCCGGCCCGATGCTGAGATCAAGCGCAAGGTTGCCGACATGCTGGCGCTGGTGCGTCTCGAAAACTTCGCCGACCGCCATCCGGGCGCGCTGTCTGGCGGCCAGCAGCAGCGCGTGGCGCTTGCCCGCGCGCTCGCCTACGACCCGCCGATCCTTTTGATGGACGAGCCGCTATCGGCGCTTGACAAGAAGCTACGCCAGGAAATCCAGGCCGAGATCCGCCGCATCCACCGGGAGACAGGCGTCACCATCCTCTATGTCACGCACGACCAGGAGGAGGCGCTGCACCTATCCGATCGAATCGCGCTGTTCAGGGAAGGCCGCATCGAACAGATCGGCACCGGCGAGGATCTTTACCTCCGGCCGGCGAGCGAATTTGTTGCCGGCTTCATCGGCAACTCGAATTTTCTGCCGGCTGAGCATTTGCAAACCGCGCGTGGCGCATCCACGATCCGCCTGGCCGACGGCTCGATCGTGACCGGTATCAAAACGACAACATCGTTCGGCCAGGGTCAGAGGGTCCGGCTGATGGTGCGCCCGGAAGCCTTCCGCCTCGCGCCTGGAGCCATGAGCGCGGCGCTCGCCGTCGAGATCATCGACACGGCGTTCTTTGGCGACCGCCGGCGCGTCATGGCGCGCACGGCCGCCGGCGACGAAATTGATGTCAGGCCAGCCTCTGACGCGGAGGGAGCAGACAGCGCCACAACATCAGGCAAGCGTATCTTTTTTGATCCCGGATCGGCCTTCTTGTTTCCGGCCTGAAGGGCCGGATTGGTCAGGTCGCGTCGATGTCTGTGAAGGCCCGAAGAACCGCTTCTTAAAATCCGTGTCTGAACGCTGCCGATCCGCTCCTGGCCCAACGCCGCCGGACTGCTTTGCGCCTCATGGTCGTAAGGTCGGTTTTGCCATCGCCTGAAAGCTGACGATCGCAGGCGACTGCGCTGGAA
>NZ_RZOM01001370.1:0-1294 GCF_003999175.1 Mesorhizobium sp. M7A.F.Ca.ET.027.03.2.1
TCGTGCTGCTGGTCGCCATGATCGGCGCCATTGTGCTGACGCTGCGCCATAAACCAGGCGTCAAGCGGCAGTCGATCGCAGCCCAGGTCGGCCGCACGCCGGCGACCGGTATGGAAATCCGCAAGGTCAAGACAGGCGAGGGACTCTGAGATGGTTGTCGGCATCGCGCATTATCTGACCGTATCGGCTGTTCTGTTCACGCTCGGCGTGTTCGGCATCTTCCTGAACCGCAAGAACGTCATCGTCATCCTGATGTCGGTCGAGCTGATCCTGCTGGCGGTCAACATCAATTTCGTCGCCTTTTCGGCAGCACTCGGCGATCTGGTCGGCCAGGTGTTCGCGCTGTTCGTGCTGACGGTCGCGGCGGCTGAGGCCGCCATCGGGCTTGCCATTCTCGTCGTCTTCTTCCGCAACCGCGGCTCGATCGCGGTCGAAGACGTGAACATGATGAAGGGTTGACGGAACCACCATGTATCAGGCCATCGTCTTCCTTCCCCTGCTCGGCTTCCTGATCGTCGGCCTGTTCGGCACGTCGCTCGGCGCCAAGGCGTCCGAATACATCACCTCCGGTTTCCTGGTGATCGCGGCGGTGCTGTCGTGGGTCGCTTTCTTCACCGTCGGTTTCGGCCATGGCGAGGTGTTCACCGTGCCGGTGATGCGCTGGATCCAATCGGGTGGGCTGGAAGCGGCCTGGGCGCTCAGGATCGACACGCTGACGGTGGTGATGCTGGTGGTGGTCAACACCGTGTCGGCGCTGGTTCACATCTATTCGATCGGCTACATGCACCACGATCCGAACCGGCCGCGCTTCTTCGCCTATCTGTCGCTGTTCACCTTCGCCATGCTGATGCTGGTGACATCAGACAATCTGGTGCAGATGTTCTTCGGCTGGGAAGGGGTGGGCCTCGCCTCCTATCTGCTGATCGGCTTCTGGTACAAGAAGCCGTCGGCCAATGCCGCGGCAATCAAGGCCTTCGTCGTCAACCGCGTCGGCGATTTCGGCTTCGCGCTCGGCATTTTCGGCCTGTTCGTGCTGTTCGGCTCGGTCAATCTCGGCACCATCTTCGCCAATGCGGCAACGTTCATTCCGGCCGAAGGCGCCCCGCACGGCGCCGCGGTGCTGACCTTCCTCGGCTATGCGCTGGACAAGCAGGCGGCCATGACGATCGTCTGCCTGCTCCTGTTCATGGGCGCCATGGGCAAGTCGGCGCAAGTGCCGCTGCACACCTGGCTGCCGGATGCCATGGAAGGCCCGACACCGGTTTCCGCGCTGATCCATGCCGCCACCATGGTG
>NZ_RZOM01001371.1:0-1293 GCF_003999175.1 Mesorhizobium sp. M7A.F.Ca.ET.027.03.2.1
GCTGTAGGCCCGTGAGCTGAGGAAACCCGGCGTGATGGCGTCGGTCAGGCTGGCGACGGACATGCCGTGTGACGTGGTCTGGCTGCAGGCAGCCAAAAACAGGGGTGAAATGACGGCGCAGAGCAACAGCGGCGTCTTCCATCGCGTGGCAATCAACAGGTAACCCTCTCACTTCCATGCCCGCCCCCAGGCTGCGGCAAGAATGAGACACTTTCGGGCAAAATGATGGCCAAAACGTTATTAATGAGTCTCTGTTACCAAATTGGTACAGTTGCATGGCCTAAAAGTGAATTAGTGCCCGACTGTAATGGCCGCCGGCTGGCCAGGCTCAAGCTCCTCGACCTTCTCCGAAAACAGGCCGCGCCGGAGGAACAGCGTCCGCGCCTCCCTGGCGGTCGGCGCGATCTTTCCCGGCCAGTCGCTGTCTATGAAGTCAGCCTTGGTGAAGTCCGGATTTGTCTCGCTTGCCGCCTCCAGAAATTCGGCGATCTCCAGCACGATCGCGCGCTCGTCCTTTGAAAGCGCCGATGTGCCGGCTTCGATCGACGGGCGATGGACGAAATCCTCGAACAGGTAGAAATAACCCTTGATGCCGACGAGATCGACGCCGTCGTCACAATCGGCCAGGATTTCCAGGATCTCGTAGATCCTGTTGCGGATACGCTGCTCGATCAGTCTTTCGGAGGGCTCTTCGGTCATGGCGATCATGGGCGCGCGCGCCGAATGCTAGAAGGGCAGTTTCATTCCCGGCGGGATCGGCAGACCTGCGGTCAGCGCCTTGGTCTTTTCCTGCATGATCTGCTCGACCTTGGTCTTGGCGTCGTTGTGGGCGGCCAGCACCAGGTCTTCCAGGATCTCGACATCGTCTTCCTTGAACAGAGACGGATCGATCTTCAGCGACTTCATCTCGAATTTTCCGGTCAGCGTCACGTTGACCAGGCCGCCGCCGGCCTGGCCGGACGCTTCCAGCGTGGCGATCTCGTCCTGCATGGCCTGGAACTTGGCCTGCATTTCCTTCGCCTTGCCCATCAGGCCGAGAAGATCTTTCATGGTCGGGTCCTTTGCGGATTCGTGGCTGGATCAGGGTTCGTCGTCGTCAGCCGGTGGCTCTACCGGCACTTCAGCCTCTGTCGTTTCGGCTTCCGGTGCGTCTGGAATGCGCACGTCGATGATCTTGGCACCGGGAAAGCGCGCCAGGATGGCGGCCACGGTGGGATCGCTCTTGGCATCGAGAAATGCCGTCTCGCGCTTGGCCGATTCCATTTCGGCGAGCGTCTGGCCGCCCTCTTCCTT
>NZ_RZOM01001372.1:0-1290 GCF_003999175.1 Mesorhizobium sp. M7A.F.Ca.ET.027.03.2.1
CGGCGTCACCGGCACGCCATGGCGGTGACAGGCGGCAAGCACGCGGATCAGTTCGGCCTCGTTCCTTGGCGTCACGATCAGATCGCCGGTGACATGGTCCAGTTGCTGCTTCAGCACCGGGCTGTACCAGTAGAAGTCACGGCTCTTCTGCTGGACGATGGCCGGGTTGTCGTCGACCTTGAGCCCGTCAAGATCGCGTTTGAGCGCCGAAACGTCCATTATCCCACCATCAGTTCGTCGAGTTCGGCATAGTCGGGCAATTGCCGGTCGATCGCCTTGCCGCCGCGCACCACGATGCGATCCGATTCGGGTCGCGAGAGCAATTCCGTCCAGCTTCGGCCTTTGAACACGATGAAATCGGCATCGCCGCCGGCGGCAAGCGTGCCGAAGCCATCAAGCCGCATCACCTTGGCCGGCGTCGCGGTGACCGCTTGCGGCCAGTCGGCGACCGGATGGTCCAAATGCAGGATGCGCGTCGCCATGCGGTAGACCTCCAGCATGTCGAGATCGCCATAGGCGTAGAAGGGATCACGCGTGTTGTCGGAAGCAACTGCCACCGGAATGCCCCTCGCCTTCATCTCGTGCAGCAGCGTCACACCGCGCCAGCGCGGCGTGGTTTGGTCGCCGCGCCGGTCCTGCAGATAGAGATTGCACATCGGCAGCGAGACGACGGCGAGCCCGGCCTTCGCCACTTTGTCCAGCGTATCGAGCACATCGAGGTCCGGCTGGCGCGCGAGCGAGCAGCAATGGCCGACGAGGATGTTGCCTTCGAAACCGCTCCAGAGAGCGGCTTCGGCGATCTTCTTCAGCGATATGGCGGAGATATCGTCGGTCTCGTCGGCATGGAAATCGAGATCGAGGCCATGCTTGATGGCTTGCGCGAAGACATGGTCGAGCAGTTCTTCGAGGTCCGGCACCATATAGGTGACGACACCGAGCACGCCCTTCGCCGCGGCAACCCTCTTTGCCAGCCTGTCGAACCACTTTTTGTCACGCACGCCTTCGATGCCGAGCAAACAGGCGCCCTGCAATTCGATACGGCCGCGCCATTCCTCGCGCATCGTCTCGAACACTGGCCAGGAGATTTCCTCCTGCGGCGCGACGCTGTCGATGTGGGTGCGCAGCGCCCTGGTGCCATGCGCGTAGGCGCAGCGCAGTGAAAAATCCATCCGCCGTGCCAAATCCTCGGCCCTCCAGCGTGCCACGCGATCGGCACCGGCGGCATTCAACGCGCCCAAGAACGTGCCGTCAGGATTGGGCTTTCGCGGCCAGATATGGCCCTTGTCGATA
>NZ_RZOM01001373.1:0-1289 GCF_003999175.1 Mesorhizobium sp. M7A.F.Ca.ET.027.03.2.1
TGTTGGCGCTGTGGGAACGGGCTCCAAGCACGGTTGGCGAGCTTGGCGAAGCGCTTGGGCTGGATTCGGCGACGCTGACGCCGCTGCTCAAGCGGCTGGAGGCCGGTGGCCTGGTCACACGCCGGCGCGACCCCGCCGACGAGCGCCGGGTTCTGGTCGAGCCGACAGCGAAGGGGCAAGCGTTGCGTGAGCAGGCCAAAAGCGTGCCGGCGGCTATGCTTTGCAACCTGCCGCTGGATGCCGACGAGTTGAGATCCCTGCACAGCACCCTGACGCGGTTCGTCTCCGGCTTGCGCAAGGCAGATGCCGGCATCGCGAAGCGGAGTTGATCGCTGCCGCGACACCGTTCATTCCTGAATCCCGGAAATGAAGGCACTGGAATCCCTTTTCGCGCGCGCTGACGCAGCGGACCGTCTTGCATGACGCTTGCGGAAAGCTAAAGTCGGCGCCGTATTTTCCTGCAAGCCCGGCCATGTCCGGGTCCGTCAATTTCCGGGGAGTGTGTCATGACCAAATCGAAACTGCTGCTGGCAGGCCTGCTTGCCCTCGTCCTGACGCCCGTTGCCGCCTTTGCGCAGGCGCTGCCCGACCTCGGCGGCAAAAAGGTGGTGGTTGTGACCGAAAACGCCTATCCGCCGCTGCAGTTCATCGATGCCAAGACCGGCAAGCAGATCGGCTGGGAGTATGACGCGATGAACGAGATCGCCAAGCGGCTGAATTTCACGGTCGAGTACCAGAACACTTCCTGGGACGCGATGATCCAGGCGGTTTCCGACAACCAGTACAACATTGGCATGACCGGCATCACCATCAAGGACGACCGCAAGGAGAAGGTCGATTTCTCCGACCCCTATATGCGCTCGGAACAGTTCATGCTGGTGCGCGGCGATGAGAGCCGCTTCACTGACGCCAAGACCTTCGGCGACTTCAAGGACGGGCTGATCGGCGCGCAGGCCGGCACCACGCCCTTCTACACCGCCGTCTATAGCGTGCTCGACGGCAATGAGCAGAACCCGCGCATCAAACTGTTCGAGACCTTCGGCGCGACCGTGCAGGCACTGAAGTCCGGTGACGTCGATGTCGTTTTGACCGATGGCACCGCTGGCAAAGGCTATGTCGACGCCTCCGCGGGCAAACTGAAACTGATCGGCGGGCCGCTCGGCACCGAGGATTTCGGTTTCATTTTCCCCAAGGGTTCCGACCTGGTGAAGCCGATCAACGCGGCAATCGTTGCGTTGAAGGCGGACGGGACGTTCGATGCGCTGAACAAGAAATGGTTTCTTGATTAC
>NZ_RZOM01001374.1:0-1289 GCF_003999175.1 Mesorhizobium sp. M7A.F.Ca.ET.027.03.2.1
AGCCGATGCGGCGCTGATCGCGTCCGGGACGGTATCGCTGGAACTGGCGCTGGCCGGCGTGCCGATGATTTCCTGCTACAGGCTCGACCCGGTCGCGCGCGTCTTGGCGCCGTACCTCGTTTCAGTCTGGTCGGCCCTGCTGCCCAATCTGATATCGGATCGAGCGCTTATTCCGGAATTCTACGACGGCTACATCAAGCCGAACAATCTGGCCCGGCAATTGGAAGCCCTGTTCGCCGACAGCGGCATGCGCGCCTGGCAGAAGAATGGATTTGCAGAGATCACGCGGCGCATGGCGACGGACAGACCGTCCGGCGAGATCGCCGCGCAGGTGGTGATGCGGTATATCAAGAGAGGGAATAGTCAGTAGGGAGTAGGGAAGTTGACCGTGCCTACTGCCTACTGCCTACTGCCCGATCCCTACTCCCAATTCACCGCTTGGCGATCGGCACGTAGTCACGCTCGGGTGCGCCGGTATAGAGCTGACGAGGGCGGCCGATCTTCTGGCGCGGATCCTCGATCATCTCTTTCCACTGCGCGATCCAGCCGACGGTGCGGGCGACCGCGAACAGCACGGTGAACATGGTGGTGGGGAAGCCCAGCGCCTTCAGCGTGATGCCGGAATAGAAGTCGACATTCGGGTAGAGCTTCTTCTCGATGAAATAGGGATCGGTCAGCGCGATCTTTTCCAGTTCCATGGCGATGTCGAGCAGCGGATCGTCCTTGATGCCGAGCTCGCCCAGAACCTCATGCGCCGTCTTCTGCATGATCTTGGCGCGCGGATCGTAGTTCTTGTAGACGCGGTGGCCGAAGCCCATCAGCCGGAACGGATCGTTCTTGTCCTTGGCGCGGGCGATGAATTCGGGGATGTGATCGACATGGCCGATCTCACCAAGCATGTTGAGCGCCGCTTCATTGGCGCCGCCATGCGCAGGCCCCCACAGGCAGGCGATGCCGGCGGCGATGCACGCAAACGGATTGGCGCCCGACGAGCCGGCGAGACGCACGGTCGAGGTCGAGGCGTTCTGCTCGTGATCGGCGTGCAGGATGAAGATGCGTTCCATGGCGCGCGCCAGCACCGGGTTGATCTTGTATTCCTCGCACGGCACGGCAAAGCACATGTGCAGGAAGTTGGCGGCGAAGTTCAGTTCGTTCTTCGGGTAAATGAAGGGCTGGCCGATGTGGTATTTGTAGGCCATCGCCGCGATCGTTGGCATCTTGGCGATCAGCCGCATGGAGGCAACCATGCGCTGGTAGGGGTCGGAGATGTCGGTGGAGTCGTGGTAGAA
>NZ_RZOM01001375.1:0-1285 GCF_003999175.1 Mesorhizobium sp. M7A.F.Ca.ET.027.03.2.1
CAAATGTTCGAAGCGGATCTCGTCGCCTCCGCCAAAATCCATCGTGAAGAATCCCTCCCCCGGCCGCCGGGATTGAAGTGCTAAAGCGTGGCGCATGGGTGCGTCAATGGCGAGCACACCGGTGCAAGCTCTGGCCCGGACCAGGAGCGAGTGCTAAAAATCGAGCTGCAATACTGAAAAACTGGATAGAGTTCATTGCAGCGCAGCTCTGGCGGGTCTTCGAACGGGACGGTTGTTTATGACTCGATTTTCGCGCCTTGCGCCGGTGGCAATCGGGCTGAGCATCTGCTTGACTGTTCACCCGGTCATGGCGGCGACTTTGGAAGATCTCTACAGCTCGCAGACCATCGTCAACGGCAAATACGAGAAGAACCGCCAGTCCGGCTTCAAGCGCTGCCTCGACGCGGTTCTGGTGCGGGTTTCCGGCGATCAGCGCCTGCCGGCGAAACCTGAAATGACGGCATTGCGCGACAAGGCCGGCAGCTTCGTCGCAGGCTTTCGCTACCGCGACCGCATGGAAGGCATTCCCAACCATGACGATCAGGGCACGTACGATCGGCCCCACAACCTTTCCTGCCAGTACAAGCCGGCTGAAATCGACCCGGTGCTGGCTTCGCTCGGCAGCAGGCCGTGGCTGGCCGAGCGGCCGCAGCTGGCGGTGTTTTTGACGACCGAGCGCGGAACAATGCATTACGCGCTCGATGCCGATGACGACCGTGGCATGCCGATGCGCGAATCGTTCGGCAATGCCGCCGTACCGCTGGCCATGCAGGTGGCTTTTCCCACGGCGGCGCAGCTGTCGCGGGCCGGATTGGACGATCAGGAGCTTCGCAATGCCGAGATGACGAAGCTCGACACACTGGCGAAGAAGACCGGCGCCGACCAGGCGCTTTCCGGCAGTCTCGTCTGGAGCGACAAGGAACTGGGCTGGATCGCCGACTGGCGGCTGGCCGCGGCCGGCAAGACCTACATCTGGCAGGTGCGCGGTGTCGGCTTCGACGAGGCTTTCCGTGTCGCCATCAGGGGCGCAGCACAGATTCTGTCAGGCAATGGGCAACCCGAATAGACTTCGACCGGATCGCTGGCACAATCGTGCCGCATTGGTCAGCAGCGGGAGCTCGTGGTAAAAGCCTGCCCGAACGAGAGTATTTAGCGATGAACAAATTCACCCCCGCAAAGCCCGCCGGCGCGCGCGGCGTCGACGAGATCACCGGCAGCCGCCGTCTGCGCCGCATGCGCAAGGCCGACTGGTCGCGCCGTCTCGTGCAGGAGAACCGGCTCACGG
>NZ_RZOM01001376.1:0-1284 GCF_003999175.1 Mesorhizobium sp. M7A.F.Ca.ET.027.03.2.1
GCCCAGGGATGGATCGCGGTTCTGCGCGTCGGGTCGAACAGCGGACCGCGCGCATGGCTGACGATCGCGCCGAAGGTGACAGGCGTATAGGGCGCACGGAACGTGGTCAGGCCGACCTCCGGGATCGGCTTTCCCAGCGTCTCGGCGGCAATCGCCAGGCCGTGCATGTTGGAGGTCTTGCCCTGGTCGGTCGCCATGCCGTTGGTGGTGAAGCGCTTGACGTGCTCGATCGAGCGCATGCCTTCGTGCACCGCCTGGCGGATATCCTTGGCGGTGACGTCGTTCTGGAAATCGACGAACGCCTTCACAGTCGTGTCCGGCCCGGCGCCGGGCGCCGCGCCCAACATACCGCGCGACCAGCTCTCCGACGCATCGACCTTCGGCTTACTGCTCTTGGCGGCTTTGGCGCCGGCATCTTTCGCCGCCTTGGCGCCCGCCGCATAGGCCTCGTCCACCGTCGCCGACAGCCCGTCGGTGCCGTTGCAGGCGCCCACCGAGACGCAGTCCTGCGCATAGGTGCCCGGCACGAAGCGCTTGGTCTCGTCGTTGAAGGCGACCTTTCCGCGCGACTGCGAGAACAGATGCACCGACGGCGTCCAGCCGGCCGACATCAGGATCGCATCGACCGCGATGGTGCGTTCGCCGCCGCCATTCTTCGGCTGCACGGTCATCGACGACACCCTGAGCTTACCGCCAGCGCGGATCACCGCGCGGCCGAAATTGATCTCGATGCCGAGCGCCCTCGCCTCGTCGATCACCGGTCCGGTCGGATTTTCGCGCAGATCGACGATCGCCGCCACGTTGACGCCGGCCTTCTTCAGGTCGATCGCCGCCGCGTAAGCAGAATCATTGGCGGTGTAGACGCCGACATTCCTGCCGACCGCGACGCCATAGTGGTTGAGATAGGTGCGCGCGGCACCCGCCAGCATGATGCCCGGCCGGTCATTGTCGGCAAACACCATGTGGCGCTCGATCTCGCCCGAGGCCAGCACCACGCGCTTGGCCCGGACCTGCCACAGCCGCTCGCGCGCCAGATCGTGGCCGGGGGTCCTCAGATGCTCGCTGACACGCTCGACCAGCCCCACAAAATTCTGCGCATAGTAGCCGAACGCCGTCGTTCGCGACAGCACGCGGACATTGTCCATTGCGGCGAGCTTCGCCACGGCAGCTTGCGCCCAGGCAAAACCGTCCTGGCCGTCGATTTTCGCGCCGCTCTCGAAACGCAGGCTGCCGCCGAACTCGGCCTGCTCGTCGGCGAGGATGACGCGCACGCCGGTCTCAGCC
>NZ_RZOM01001377.1:0-1280 GCF_003999175.1 Mesorhizobium sp. M7A.F.Ca.ET.027.03.2.1
CCTGCTCACCGCGCTTGGCGTGGCCGCCGATCGTCTGATCCTGGAGAACAAATCCCGCAACACCTATGAGAACGCGGTCTTCACCAAGGAGTTGGTCACGCCGAAGCCCGGCGAGACCTGGCTGCTCGTGACCTCAGCCTTCCATATGCCGCGCGCCAAGGCGCTGTTCGACAAGGCTGGCTTCGCCACCGTTCCCTGGCCGGTCGACTATCGCACCTCGGGCAAAGAAGGCATCGGGCTGTTCCGCGATAATCCGGCCGACTCACTGCAGGCCACCACCATGGCCATCCGCGAATGGATCGGGCTTTTTGCCTATTGGCTGTCTGGCCGGATCGATCAGCCTTTTCCAGGCGGCTGACCGATCACCGCCTGCCTGGCGGCCGAGAAGAACTGGCGCCGCACCAGAACGGCCAGCAGCAACAGCGTCGACAACACGAACACCATGGGGTCGACGAACCAGCCGAGATAACCGATCGAGAAGAACACCCCGCGCAGGCCTGAGTTGAAGTGCTTTCCGGCCAGCATGTTCATTTGCGCCGCACGCCACACCGCCGTTTCGGTGACCGGATTGCGTGAGGCTTCGCCATGCGGGATCGGCACGGCGCCGATCAGGATCGTGCAATAGTTGAACAGCCGGTACGCCCAGCCGAATTTGAAGAACGAAAACGCCAGGATCAGCACCAGTCCGAACACCTTTATCTGAAAAGCCGCGCGCGACGGCGCGCCACCCAAGGGCAGGTCGCTGAGCACTTCAAGAACCCGGTCGGACGCGCCGAGCAAGGCAAAGCAGCCGCCGATCGCGATCAGCGAGCTGGAGGCGAAGAAGGCGGTGCCTTGCTGCAGCCCGCTCATAATGGCGGTGTCGACGATGCGGATCTCGCGCTCGGCCATGGTCCGCATCCAGGCTTGCCGCTGTGCATTCATGGCCGTCGTCAGCGATATGCGGCTGACCAGCTTGCCATCGGAGGCGAACGTGTGCAGCAGCCACGCGACGAGGAAGAAGGCCAGCGCCGCGAGATCGGCTGTCGAAAGATCTAGGGAATCGCCCATGGACTGAATTTATCACATTCAGCGCAATCGCTTCGATGTCCGCATACAGCGATCGTACCAATGTCGCTGCCGGAGCAAACAAGGTCGGCGGGTGCAGCGCCGCGATTTCCAAAAGAGCGGAAACATCGTGGGAATTCCTATATGTAGTCCTCGACCTGACTCCAGGAGACAACGCCGCGTGTTCCTTTCGGTTTTCGACCTGTTCAAGATCGGCATAGGACCGTCGAGTT
>NZ_RZOM01001378.1:0-1278 GCF_003999175.1 Mesorhizobium sp. M7A.F.Ca.ET.027.03.2.1
TTTCCCCCTTATGATGGGTTCGCGGCAGCGCCAAGCGGTTGGGTTGGCGCGGCGCTGCGGCGAACCAGTTTCCTGTGCTTGTGGTCGATGAAGCCGAGCGGATGGGCATGGAAGCGCACCGCCCATTGGCCGTTCTCAGTCTCTTCGATGGCAATCGGCTCGCCTGCCAGCGTGGCCGAGACGTAGATCTCTGCGCCCTGCCATTTGACGGCGCCGTTCTGGCGCACGCTGCGCACCGCCGCCTCGGCCGGATAGTCCGGCTCGGGGATCGTCTTAGGCATGGGACGGGTCGAGGGAAGGTAATGCTGCGCCGGGGTGCCCATGCCAAGCGCCTCGTGCGGGCGCTCCTCATTGTAGCTGCGCCGGAAGGCCTCGAAAGCCTGAGCTTGAGCCGCCCTGTCGGCCTCCGGTGCCTTGGCCATCGGCAGCATGGTCAGGTGGAAGCGCTCATGGCGCCCGTTCTGCTGCGGCTTGCCCGGCTGGATGCGCTCAAGAGCGATGCCAAGCTTGATGAAGCGCGCCGCAAGCGGCGTCAGACCCGTGACGCCAGGCGATGCGAAGGGTGGGCCATTGTCGCTTCTGAACCGATCCGGCAGCCCATGCTCTTCAAACAGGCGCTCAAACACCGGCCAGGCCTCGGCGTCCGCCGTCGAACCCGTCGCTTCGAGCGCCAGAAGATAGCGGCACGCCCCATCCATCACCGTCAGCGGCTCGCAGCGCCACCCGTCGCCAGTCCGGAACCAGCCCTTGTGATCGCCCGTCCACAGCGCGTTCGGCCCCTCGGGCTCCGGCCATGGACCGTTGCCGGCCGCCTTCCAGCGCCTGCGCTTACGCCCCACAAGTCCATGCCGCTTCAGGATCTCACCGGCCGTCGAGACCGCAGGCCAACCGCAGCAGGGCTCCGCACGCTTCAGCCGGGCCATGATCTTCTTGGGCCCCCACAGCGGATGCGCTTCCTTCTCCGCCACGATCCGCTCCACCAGCTCCGCTGCCGTTGCCCGGCCGTGCTCGAGCGGCGCCCGCGGCAGATCATGCAGGCCTTCCGGCCCGAACTCCCGGTAGCGTCCAAGCCATTTGTACCCGGTCTTGCGCGAGATCTCGAAGGCAGTACACAGCTGCGTCATCGTCTCCTCGCCAGAAAGGCATTCCACAACAAACCGAAGCCGCTCATCCATGATGCCAGTCTCTCGCCAAACCATCGCCGGTCCTCCCGGCGGACAAGAAAACTGTCACCCATCTAATCAGTCCATTCTGTTACCTATCTATCCGGTTCGGACA
>NZ_RZOM01001379.1:0-1278 GCF_003999175.1 Mesorhizobium sp. M7A.F.Ca.ET.027.03.2.1
CGCCCGCATTGATGACATCCTGACGGTCGACACCCGCACCGAGGAGATTTCCGGCGCGCGCATCTTCATGGCGCAGCAGCTCAAGCGCGGCGACGAACTGCTGGTCGAGGCGAAGGTCGAGGCGGCGATCATCGGTGAGAATGGCCGCCCAAGGCGTTTTCCCAGGGAATGGGTGGCGGCGTTCATGCCGAGGGTGCGCTGAGATTCAGGTGATGCCGGCCTGCAAACAGCAGCTCCTGCGCTTCCCCGTTCTACCGCATCGCGGTAGAACTGTGCTCACGTACGAAAAGTACGCTCCGCTCCGGTTCTCGGGATTTACCGTTTTCGGCTTGGCCTGACCTGAATCTCAGCACACCCTAGGCGCAGCCATTGAATTGATGGCCTTGCCATTGGGCGTGGCAATGCGCCGCGCCTTATATACTAACCCATCCTTAACCATAACGGTTCATGAAGAGATTGGTGAAGATTGGCGTTATCGAACGCCTTCCTTTCACCAATATTTGCCCCGAAAAGGCCGATAATGGCACAGTTTGGGGTTGTTCCGGTAGCTTCGTGCGAACCGACCACAAGGGATGCCAGGGGCCAGCCGCCAGCTTCGCCCGGAAAATCTTAAGGACGTAACGATGGAAAATATCGCACTCGCCGACCCGGGCGCGCAATTGTCGGTTTGGTCGCTGTTCGTTTCGGCCAGCTGGGTGGTCAAGCTGGTCATGATCGGCCTGCTCTGCGCCTCGGTCTGGACCTGGGCGATCATCGTCGACAAGCTGGTTTCCTATGCCCGTATGCGGCTGGCGCTCAACCGGTTCGAACAGGTGTTCTGGTCGGGGCAGTCGCTGGAAGAGCTTTACCGCACGCTCGCCGATCGCAAGACAACCGGCATGGGCGCCATTTTCGTCGCGGCCATGCGCGAGTGGAAGAAGAGTTTCGAGAAGGGCGCCAAGTCGCCGCTCGGCCTGCAGACCCGCATCGACAAGGCGATGGACCTAGCGCTGACCCGCGAGATGGAAAAGCTGGAAGGCCGCCTAGGTTTCCTCGCCACCACCGGCTCGGCGGCACCTTTCATCGGCCTGTTCGGCACCGTCATCGGCATCATGACCTCGTTCCAGGCGATCGCCGGCTCCAAGAACACCAGTCTCGCGGTGGTTGCGCCCGGCATTGCCGAAGCGCTGCTGGCGACGGCCATCGGCCTGCTGGCCGCCATTCCGGCCGTCATCGCCTACAACAAGTTGTCGTCCGACGCGAGCAAGATAGCCGTGCGCATGGAAGGGTTCTCCGACG
>NZ_RZOM01000137.1:0-8751 GCF_003999175.1 Mesorhizobium sp. M7A.F.Ca.ET.027.03.2.1
GTCTCGACGCGCCGCCCGCACACCGCGCGCGATGCCATCCGTATCGCCTATGGCGACGAAGCCATGGCCGTCGAAGCCGACACCGCGTCGAAAGTCACCGGAGCCATCGAGAGCGGCAAGATCGCCATCACTTCGAACGAGATGCTGGTCACCAATCCGTTGATCGACGTCGTCATCGACGCCACCGGCAAGCCGGGTGTCGCCGCCGATTTCGACCTCATGGCGATGGAGCACGGCAAGCATCTGGTGATGATGAACGTCGAGGCCGACGTCACCATCGGCTGCTATCTGAAACAGCAGGCCGACCGGCTTGGCGTCGTCTATTCGGTCGGTGCGGGCGACGAACCGTCGAGCTGCATGGAACTGATCGAATTCGCGTCGGCGCTCGGGCTGACCATCGTCTCGGCCGGTAAGGGCAAGAACAACCCGCTCAACCACAATGCCGTCCCGGACGATTATCGCGCCGAAGCCATCCGCCGCAACATGAACCCGCGCATGCTCGTCGAGTTCGTCGACGGTTCCAAGACCATGGTCGAGATGTGCGCCATCGCCAACGCCACCGGGCTGGTGCCCGATGTGCCCGGCATGCACGGCCCCAAGGCCGATCGCGACGACCTCGCCAAGGTGCTGATCCCGCGCGAGGACGGCGGTCTGCTGTTGAAGAAAGGCGTCGTCGACTACACGATTGGCAAAGGCGTCGCGCCCGGCGTCTTCGTCATCGTCGAGGCGACGCATCCGCGCATCATCGAGCGCATGGACGATCTGCATATCGGCCACGGCCCTTACTACAGCCTGTTCCGACCCTACCATCTGACCTCGCTGGAAGTGCCGCTGACCGCCGCCCGCATCATGCTTTTCGGCAAGCCCGACATGGTGCCGCTGCCGCGACCTGTTGCCGAAGTCTGTGCGGTCGCCAAGCGGGATCTCGCCGCCGGCGAGACCTTCGATGCGATCGGCGAGACCTGTTACCGCTCCTGGACGATGACCGTCGGCGAAGCCCGCGCCCAGCGCGCCGTGCCGGTCGGCCTGCTCGAGGGCGGCAAGGTGCTGAAGCCGGTCAGGAAAGGCGAGTTGCTGACGTCAGACAATGCGGCACCCGACCAGACGACAAGGCTGTTCGCCTTGCGCCGGCTGCAGGATGAGATGCTGTACGGGGCCTGAAAGGACCACGCTGGCGCTGCTACGACAAATGATAGATTGTGGGGCAAATGTCGCCAAGGTCGGTCCACATGAACCTTCGAATCAGGAATCCGCTTGCCCGCGAACTGGCTCGCCAGCTTGCCGCCAAGCGCAAGGTTTCCATGACCAGAGCGGTTATCGAAGCGCTTGAAAGTGAACTGAAGCGGGAAAACGCCCGTATGCCTCTGGCGGAACGGCTGGCTGCAATCGCCGATGATTTGAGGTCCAAAGCGGGCAAGGCTGGCCGGGTCGTGAGCAAGAATGAGATCGATGCCATGTGGGGTGGCGGCCAGAATGACGCCTGACAGGTGCACAGGGGTTGTCACGTTGGAAGGCCTGCTGGCAGCTCGGATTTCGTCGTTCGTTTCGATGGATGATCGTAGACATTCGGGATTGACCGGAGCCTTCCCAACTTCGTCATCCACGGGCGGAGCAGGAGCGAAGCGACGTCGCGGAGACCCGAGGATCCATGCCGTGATCTTGGTCGAGGAATGCAGCGGAGCAGAATTCTGCACCGCAGCAGCGCTTTGAAGTCGCGGCATGGATCCTGGGGTCTGCGCCGCGTCGCTGCGCTCCTTGCTTCGCCCCAGGATGACGAAGCGATGTGCATTTCCGCCAAGCCATCAACGCAAGCACGTCCGACCCATCAAAACTTCGGCAGCGGAGGAATTGACGATTACTTCCCCAGTTCGACAGACCTGAGCCGCGCTGCCTCCACCGCCTGCGTCAGCAGATTGGTCAGCCGGTGCTCGCCCATCAGCACGGCCAGCGCCGCGGCCGTCGTGCCGTTGGGGCTGGTGACCTGCTGGCGCAGCACGCCCGGTTCCTCGCCGCTTTCGGCGGCGAGCGAGGCGGCGCCATAGACGGTCTGCATGGCGAGCAGCTTGGCGGTCGCCGTTGGCAGCCCGGCCTTCTCGGCGGCCACGGTCAGCGCTTCGATGAAATGGAAGATGTAGGCCGGCCCAGATCCGGAGACGGCGGTCACCGCATCCATCAGGCCCTCATCGTCGATGGTGGCCACTTCGCCGCTCGCCGACAAAAGATCGGCGACGAAACGCTTGGTGTCATCCGACACGAGCTTGTTGGAGAACACCACCATCATGCCCTTGCCGATTGCCGCGGGTGTGTTGGGCATGCAGCGCACGATCGGCGCGCGGTTGCCGAGGATTTCCTCGAAGGTGCTGGCCGGCGTGCCGGCGGCGATGCTGACGAAGGTGGTGCGGCCATCGCCGAAACGCTTGTAGGCGGAGGTGACATCGCGGATCACCTGCGGCTTCACCGCGATGACGACGAGATCGGGCACGGCATCGGCCGGGATGCTGCCGGCATCGGCTGATGTCGCGCAGCCCAGCGTGGTCGCGCGATTGCGCAGATCGGCATTGGGCTCGACCACAAAAACCGCCGATGGCGCAAGCTTACCGGATTTCAGCCAGCCTGAGAGCATGGCGTAACCCATATTGCCGCAGCCGGCGAGAACAAGCCTGATCGTCATCAAAAGCCCTCCGAAGGAAGGCCTTCACATAGACGCTGGCGCTTCCCTGGGGAAGCCCTGTCAGGATCGCGAGCCGCGATCGGGATCGCGCACTGCCATCGGCCGCAGCGAGACTTGCCGGAGGCCAAGCACGCCGAGCACGAAGAACAGCCAGACCGGGTCGCCGCGATGGAAGAAGAAGCTTTCGAGAAAAGCGTTCAGCGCCGTGAACAGCACCACCATCATGAAGAAGTCACCGAGAAAAATGTTTTCCCTGCGCAACGGAATGCGCATGTAGTCGCGCAGCGGCGCGATGAGGAAAGTGTAGACCGCCACGCAGAGTGCCGGAATGCCCATCAGCACGGCGATGTCGAGGTAGCCGTCATGGCCGTGCACGATGGTCCGGATGTCCCACGGCCGGTCGAAGGGCTGGTCCTGGTTGAGCAGCAAGGGCGTGCCCCAGAAGCTCTCATAGCCGTAACCGGTCCATGGCTTCTTCGCGAGCATGCTGCCGGCGAACTCCCACAGCGTCGTGCGGCCCGTATAGGTCATGTCCGGGAAATAGATCGCCGCGAGATGTTTTATCGGCGGCAGGAATACGATGCCCAGCGTGCCGACCGCTGTCGCGACGATCGCCAGCGCAAACAGGATCGGCGTGCCGAGCCGCATGCCGATCAGGCTCGGGAACATGACGATCAGGATCGAGAACGGCACCAGGCCGGCTGTCGTCTTGGAGCCGGTGTGCAGCATGAAGATCATCGCTGCCAAGAAGATCCCGGCGCCCCAATAGCGCTGTCCGCGCCGGTAGAGATAGAGGCCTGCGAAGCTGAGGCAGGCCATGATCGGCCCGGCGATGTTCTTGTGGGTGAACACGCCGCGCCACAGGCCGGCATGCTCAGGCTCCTGCGAGTCGGCGGTGTGCATCGCCTCGTGCGGAAAAACGATGAGGCCGAGATAGGAAAGGCCCATGACCACGACGGCGGTGAAGATGATCACCTTCGAGAAGGCTTCGGCGTCGCGCGGCAGAACCAGGATCGTCGCCATTGTCAGGATGCCGATCAGGGTGAAGGAGGCGGCGCGCATGGCCGAAGGCGGATCGGTCGACAGGATCACCGAGAGGAAAAAGAAGCCCAGCATCAGCATCCAGGACGGGCTGAGCAGCGAGCGCACCACACGCGGATCGGCAAAGGCCATCAGCGAGAAGATCGACATGGCGCCGAGCGAACCGAAGCCAAGCTGGTTGACGATGTCGCCGCCTTGACCGGTGAGTTCTGCGCCGCCCGGCTGGAACGGCCGGAAGGACACCATGATGACGGTGAACAGCAGCGCGGCAATGGCGGTCGCCACGCCTTCGCGCGTGAACGCGGCGCTGAGCGGCGCGCGCTCAGTTTTTCTCAGGCTGGCGGTATTGCTCATTGGCATATCCGAATTCGGCCAGCACGCGGCCCAGCGCCACATGGACAGGGTAGATGGCGATATCAGGCGATCCGGTCCGCGCCAGCCGGATCAGGCCGCGAAACGGCGAGGCGGCAAGCAGTGCCAGGCTCTTCAGCAACACTTTGGCGCCGGCCATTGGCGTGCCGGCGCGCTTCTTCTTTTCGACCAGTGTCGAGATCACGCCGTTGCGCAGGCTGCGGGCACGGATCCAGTCGGCTTCGATACGCCGCGCCGGAACGGTTTCCAGCACCTTGGCCTCGGCGCACCAGCCCAGAACAAAGCCCTTTTGGGCCGACCGGCTGAGAAAGTCGGAATCGCCGCCGCCCATGAAGTTGAATCTGAGATCGAGAAAGGGTGGACCCATGGCGATCAGCACGTTGCGCCCGACCAGAAGATTGCCGGACGAATAGAGCGCCGGCACCCGCTTTGTCTCCCGGTAGGGCGGCGCGAACACCGGATGCTCGGCCCATCGCGCATGGGCGGGGTCGGCAAACACGGGCACCTGCGGGCCGCCGACAATATCGGCGCCCAGCGTTTCGGCAGCCCGGCACATCCGTTCCAGCCACTGCGGATCGGCGATCTCGTCATCGTCGATGACCAGCAGATGCCTGAAGTTCGGGAATTGCAGGATGGCCGTCTGCCAGCCGGCATTGTAGGCGCTGCAATTGCCGCGCTCATGCGCGATGATCACCAGGCCCGACATCTCGCCGCGCTCGAACAGCGGCAGCGCTGCCTTGGCGCCGGCCCGCGCCTCGGCTTCGTTCTCCATGACGATCACGGCAAAGCGCCTGCCGGTTTGCTGCGCGCGCAGCGACGCCAGCGTTTCCAGCACCTGCTCGGGACGCTTGAAGGTCGGCAAGGTGACGACGGCTTCAACGGCCTCGACGTCAAGCCGCGGCGTGCGTCCCGCGACCGATACCGAACCGTCCGATGGCAAAGGGATCATCCGTGTCCAGCCACATGGTGAGTTGGGCTCTGGTAGCACCACGGTTGATAAGGTTTCGTTAATCACCTTGCACGGAGAACGCCTGCAAGCAGAGGCTTTCGGCCGTCGAATGTGCTCGCTTAATCAAGGGTTCACCGCGCTTTGCTACCGGCTACACCACTGGATAGGTGAGATGCATCTGCTGTTCGCCACATCGATCGTGCCCGACGGTGCTCTCGCCTCGGGCTACGAGATCGCAAACGCTGCGATCATCACCGCCCTGCGGCGCGCTGGCGTGCGCGTAACCGTCATTGGTTTCACCTGGCCCGGGAAACCCGCGGCCGACCCCGAAAACACCGTGGTGCTGGGTGCGATCGACGTGCGCACGGACAATGCCTCCGCGCGGCAGAAGCTGGCCTGGGTCGGCAAGGCGCTGCTTTCGGGCCTCACCTTCGCATCGGTCAAGCTGCGCGTCGTGTCCGACAGCGATGTTCTCGCTGCCATCGAGCAAGCTGGACCGGTTGACGGCTACGTGCTGAATTCCGTGCAGTTCGCCGGCGCCTTCGAAAAGCTGTTCACCGAGCGGCCTTCGATCTTCGTTGCCCACAATGTCGAGCATCTTTCGGCGCGGGAGAACGCCGCTGCCGCCGGCAGCCTCTTCCAGCGCCTGCTGTTTCGCCGCGAGGCAAGGCTGCTCAAGGCCGTCGAAGAGCGTCTCTGCCGCCGGGCGCGCTTCGTCTTCACCCTGGCCGAGGAAGACCGCGCCGCACTAGGTGTCGCCTCCGACAACCGCTCGGCGGTGCTGCCGCTGGTGACCGGTGCCCTGGCGCCAACCCTGAAAGGCCCGCGCCGCATCGACTGCGACGCCGCCCTGATCGGCACCTGGACCTGGCAGCCGAACCGCATCGGCCTCGACTGGTTCCTGGGCAAGGTCGTGCCGCATCTGCGGCCCGATTTCCGCATCCGCATCGCCGGCCACATGCCTTCGGGCGTCGCGTCCAAGCATCCCGGTGTTGAATTTGTCTGCCGCGTGCCCGACGCGCAGGCTTTCGTGCGCAGTGCAGCCGTCATCCCGTTGATCAGCACCGCGGGCAGCGGCGTCCAGTTGAAGACCATCGAAACCTTCGAACTCGGCCTGCCTTCGGTCGCCACCAGCCGTTCGCTGCGCGGCATCGACCACCGTCCGGCCAACTGCGTCGTCACCGACGATCCCGTCGCCTTCGCCATGGCTCTCGAGGCTGCGGCGGCCGACATCCGCGACGTCGACGGCAGCGCGTTCCGGGGCTCGCAGGTCAAGGCGCTCGACGCTGCCATCCGGCTCGGCCTCGAAAAGCTTGAGCCTGCCAGGCAGGAGGCGTTTGCATGAACATGCATTCCGCCCGCGCCGCGTTCGGGCTCGACAAGCTGAAGACGATCCTTGGCATCCCGGTGGTTGCGGTCCGCTGGAACGATGCCATCGCCCTGCTGAACCGGTTGATTGCCGAGCGGCGCTTCACCAAGGTCAGTTTCCTCAACGCCCACAACGCCAACATCGCCTATACCGACCCGGTGTTCGCCGGGGCACTCGATGATTTCCTCATCCTGCCCGACGGCATCGGTATCGATCTGGCGGCGAGGCTCCTCTACGGGGCGCCGTTTCCCGACAATCTCAACGGCACCGATTTCGTCCCGGCCTTCCTGCAGGCCTCGACGACGCCGCTGACCGTTGGGCTGCTCGGCGCGACGCGTGTCAATGCCGAAGCGGCTTCGGTCAAGCTGGCCGCCTTGGCGGTGCAGCACAAATTCGTGGTGATCCATGACGGCTATTTCCCTGCTTCGCAGGAGCAGGAAATCGTCGACCGGATCGCCGCGCTTCGGCCCGACGTGCTGCTCGTCGCCATGGGCGTGCCGCGCCAGGAATTGTGGATCGAACGCCACATCGATGCGCGCCACTGCACGCTGCCGATCGCCGTCGGCGCGTTGCTTGATTTCCTGAGCGGCGCGGTGCCCCGCGCGCCCTTGTGGATGCGCCGGCTGCGGCTCGAATGGCTGTTCCGGTTGGCTGTCGAACCGAGCCGCCTGTGGCGCCGTTATGTGGTCGGCAACCCACTGTTCCTGCTGCGCGTCGTCAGGCAGAAATTCTCGCTTGCGCCCGAAGCCGCGGAGGATGTCAAGTGAACAGCAGGTTCGTGCCAGGCACCGCTGTCGAGCCAGGCCCGCTGCGGCAGACACCGACGGCGGCCATCGTGACGGCAAGCTACGCGCCCGACTTCGAGCGCTGCCGCCTGCTGTGCGAGACACTTGATCGCCACGTTTCGGGCGCGGCGCACCATTACATCTTGGTCGAACATCGCGACGTCAGGCTGTTTCGCCAATTGGAAACCGGCCGCCGCACGGTCGTCGACGAGCGTGAATTGCTGCCGCGCTGGCTGCACGCATTTGACGATCCGCTCAGCCTGTTTCGCCGGCGCGTCTGGCTCAGCCTGAAGACCCAGCCGCTGCGTGGCTGGCACGTGCAGCAATTGCGTCGCATCGCCATCTCGGCGCATGCATCTCAAGATGTGCTGATCTTCTGCGATTCCGATGTTGCCTTCCTCAAACCTTTCGACTGCGCCGCCTTCTGGCGCGACGGCAAGGCGCGGCTGTTCCGCCGCGACGGCGTGCTGGCGGACGAAGGTCATGAGGAGCATCGCATCTGGTCGCGCAACGCGGGGTCGGCACTCGGCATCGATCCGTCCCGGACATCGGTCCACGACTACATCTCGACGCTGATCGCCTGGCGGCGCGACACCGTGCTGGCCATGTGCGGCGAGATCGAGAAGGTCCATGGTCGCAACTGGGTCGAGGTCGTCGGCTCGGCGCGCAAATTCTCCGAATGCATGATCTACGGCCGCTATGTCGACGATTTGCTACAGGGTGCCGGCCACTTCCACGGTTCGGAGGAGTTCTGCCGGGTGCACTGGACCGGCGAGGCGCTGTCGGACGACGAGTTCCGCCGCTTCGTTGCCGCCATGGCGCCGGAGCAGGTGGCGATCGGCATGCAATCCTTCATCGGCACCGATATCGGCCGCATCCGCCGTTTGATCGGGCTGGATTAGATGGGCTTTGCCGGTTTACGCATCGCCGAATAGGTGAGCAGCGTCGAGGCGAGATACAAAAGCAGGAAGACGACATTGAGCGACAGCACCAGGTTCGGCGTGTCGAGGATGGTCGTCAGCACATAGGTCAAAAGCAGCGCCTTCAGTGCGGCGAGCAGACCGAGATTGAGCGCCCGCACCAGCGTCTGGCCGCGCGCGAACAAAAGCTCGGCCTGATATTCGACCAGATTGCGCAAGCCAGGCACGCAGATCGCCAGCACCACCAGCGGCGCGGCCTCGGCGACATTCTTGCCGAGCGCATTGGGGAAGAAATGCAGCACGATGCCAAGCGTCAGCAGCGCTGCCGTGGAGACCGCGAACACACCGCCTTCGATGCCGCTCTTGACCGCCAGCCGTGACAACAGTTCCGGTGCGCGCATCATGCGCTGCACCAGCATCATCGAGAAGGTGCGGATCGGAATGGCGGTCAGGTCTACCAGCCGCATAATGATGGCGTAGATGCCAGCCAGATGCGGGCCGCCGATCGCCAGCACCAGCAGCTTGTCGAACTCCATCTGCAGGTAGAACAGCACTTCGGCGCCGGCCACGTAGACAGAATCGGCCAATCGCCTGAGATAGAGCTCGATGCGCAGCCGCAACCGCTGGCGGGGGTAGAAGAAGCC
>NZ_RZOM01001380.1:0-1278 GCF_003999175.1 Mesorhizobium sp. M7A.F.Ca.ET.027.03.2.1
GAATAGGGGGCTGTGGGCAGCGAAGCGAAATCGACTATAGCAGCGCTTTGCGTCTTGAGCTCCGAGCTGACGCCGACTTCATTCAGCTTGGCGATAAGGCTGTCATACTGCGACCGGTTGGAGTCGACCTCGCGCTTCAGGATCGTGTATTTGATATTCTTGTCGTTGAAGACGACCTGCTGCCTCTCCATCTCCGCGAGCTTGGACTTGAGGTCGGCTTCCTTGTTCTGTGCTTCCTGATATTTCAGCCGCAACGAATCGGTTATCGCCAGCACGCCGTTGTTGTAGATTCGCTGGAGTTCCTTGATCTGCGATTGCAATTGCTGCATTTCCGGAAAACCGGGCTTCAGGATGCCCAATTTCTGCTGATACTGGCTGGTCAGATCCGCCAGCTTTTCGCTAAGCTTCTGCAGACCTTCGCTTTCCAGAACCGGACCGAGGCTCGACCCGCGGCCTTTTTCTATCTGATCGACCACCCGCCCCGCATCAAGACGCTCCTGGATTGCAGTGGCCAGGGCGGTGTTCAGGGCTTCGATGTTGGAGCCGATCAGCGATTTGTCATCGCCGGTAACCGTGATGCCGGCATCTTTTGCATAGGTGACCAGTTCCTCTTCGGAGGTCTGCAGCTTTTGCTTCACCTGCAAAACCTGTTCCTGGATGAACTGCCGTGCCAGATCAGAGGTCTCGCTGGTCTGATCGAGACGTTGATCGATAAAGCTCTGCGCGACCTGATTGGCAACGTCGCTTGCATATTTCGGCTTTTGATCGACGAAGGTGATCGATAGCAGGCTCGTATTGGTGACCAGATTGACCGTCAGATCTTCCTGGATGCGCTTGATCGCAATTGCCTCGCGCTCTTCAGGCGTTTTCTCCTCAATGGAGGGTGACTTGGACATCCCGAACGCACGGTAGACAATATTGCTCGGGGAAAAGCTCGGCGTCGGAAACAGAAAATCCGGTTTTTCGCTAAGCCCAAGCTGGAACACCACGCGCTGAGCCAATGCCCGGCTCTTCAGCTTCTCCCGAGCGGTCAGGAAGGCCCGGACGTCGCTGTTTTCGGAAACGACCTCAATGTCCTGAAACACTTTCGCCGAAGGCACCAGAACTTCGAGCTGCGTCGTCGCCAGATATTTTGGTGTCTGCATCATCGTCACGATGACGCCGGCAACGAGCCCGGCCGCCGCCATCATGACGATCAGCCAGCGATACTGGACGATGTATAAAAGCAGCTTGAGCGGGTTGAACCCCTCATCCTGGCCCGCATAGTCGCGACCATAG
>NZ_RZOM01001381.1:0-1266 GCF_003999175.1 Mesorhizobium sp. M7A.F.Ca.ET.027.03.2.1
ATCTTGGCTACCGCGTTCATGCTGCTGCGCCTTCTGTATTCTTCACTTTTTCAATGGACGGCGTCTCGTCGTCGGTCAGGTTGCGAACCATCGCCTCGAGCCCTTCGATGAGGACGCGACGGGCTTCCGGCTTCACGCCGACCAGCGATTCCTCATAGACTTCTCCGGCAATGCCCTTGATCACGGCGTAGGCATCGCTTGCCTTGGGCGTCAGGAAGATCATGCGGACGCGACGATCGGCGGCGTCGGACCGACGCTCGATCCAGCCTCCCTCTTCCATGCGGTCGACCAGGCGCGAAACGCTGATCGGCTCGATTTCGAGAAGTTCGGCCAGCCGCGCCTGCGCGACACCGTCTTCCTTGGCAACGCGGACCAGAAGCCGCCATTGCGCCGAAGAAAGCCCCAAGCCACTGGCCCTCGCCTCGAAGCGCTTGCGCATCAAGCGCTGCACGTCGTGGATCAAGAAACCCAATCTGTCGATGCCATCGGAAACCATGAGCGGGATATATAATAAGCGTGCTCACTATTCAAGACGCCGCGTTGCACGAGAAGCCGGCAAATGTGCATGACAGCTTTGCCGGACCAATCATGGTTATCGATTTGCAAACGCATGATGGCCGTAGCCCCCGCTACACTGGTCGCGTCTGGCATATTGATGTACAGCCGCTGAACAGGATCGGGGGATCAACGCAATGCCGACGCTTTACGCTCTCAAGCCGGCCTTCCAGGGCCGACTGCGGCCGCTGGTCAATCGGTTGGCGGCAATCGGGGTCACGGCAAACAGCATAACCATCCTGGCGGCCGCGATGTCGATAGCCGCCGGCGCGGCCATTGCGATCTGGCACGAATGGCGCTGGCTGCTGTTGCTTATCCCCTTGGTGATGTTCGTGCGCATGGCGTTGAATGCCGTGGACGGCATGCTGGCGCGCGAGCATGGCCAAGCCTCGACGCTTGGCATGTATCTAAACGAGTTGTGCGACGTCGTTTCAGACCTCGCGCTGATTCTCCCTTTTGCCGTCTTTCCCGAATTTGGCGCATGGGGCGTCGTCGCCTTCGCGATATCGGCCGTGCTGACCGAGTTCGCCGGCGTGCTCGGCATCGCTGCCAAGGTCGGGCGTAATTATGCCGGGCCGTTCGGCAAGAGCGACAGGGCGCTGGCGCTCGGCGTCGTCGCCACGCTGTGTGCCGCCGGGCTGTGGCCGGCATCGATAACGCCGTTTGTGTTTCCGGCCATGGCAACGCTTTCGCTGCTGACCGCCATAAACC
>NZ_RZOM01001382.1:0-1260 GCF_003999175.1 Mesorhizobium sp. M7A.F.Ca.ET.027.03.2.1
TCCTTCTCCCCGTCACTATACGGGGAGAAGATGCCGGCAGGCAGATGAGGGGCGGCACCAGCTCCCGGTGGAGAGCATATTCAAATCTTGCGGCCACCAGTGCCTCGCGATATCTCGACACCATGATCACCTTCCGCCGTGCGCAGGCCTCCGACCTGCCTGACATCATCGCCATGCTGGCCGACGATCCGCTTGGCGCCGGCCGCGAGGACGCTTCCATGCCGCTGGCCCAAGGATACATCGACGCTTTCAACGCCATCGACGCCGATCCCAATCAGCTGCTGGCGGTGGCCGTCGACGGGGCCGAAGTGATCGGTACCTTGCAGATTTCTTTCCTTGCCGGGCTCTCGCGCAAAGGCGCCTGGCGCGGCCAGATCGAGGCGGTTCGGGTTGCCGGCCACAGGCGCTCGGACGGCATCGGCAGGCAGATGATCGTATGGGCGATCGACGCGTGCCGGGCGCGGGGCTGCAGCCTCGTCCAACTGACCACCGACAAGGGGCGGGCGGACGCGCACCGTTTCTACGAAAGCCTCGGCTTCACCGGCAGCCATCTCGGCTACAAGAAGAGCCTTTAGGCGGACGGAAACCGCTGCACATTTTTTGTGGAACTGCTCGCGGCGTTCGAGCAGTGCGCCAGCGCTGGCGCATTCGGGAAATCGTTCAGGCACACTTCAATTCGCGGCCAAGAGGGGATATAGGTCAGCCAAGTTGACCTATATTGCAGCGTCTGGGGAGGCGTGTCGTGGCCCTTATGAATCTGTTGGCTTCGCGCTCGTCGCGCATGAAAGCGTCCGAAATCCGCGAGCTCCTGAAGCTGCTCGACCAGCCGGACATCATCTCGTTCGCCGGCGGTATTCCCGATCCGGCGTTGTTCCCGGCCGAGGCGATCCGTGACGCCTATGCTTCGGTGCTGGGCGGCGCCGAGGCGGGTGCGGCGCTGCAGTACCAGGTCTCGGAAGGCTACCTGCCGTTGCGGCGCTGGCTCGCCGGGCAGATGGGCAAGCTCGGCGTCGCCTGTGACGAGGCCAATATCTTCATCACCTCCGGCTCGCAGCAGGCGCTGGACTATCTCGGCAAACTGTTCCTGTCGCCGGGCGATACCGCGCTGGTGACGTGGCCGACTTATCTCGGCGCGCTGCAGGCTTTCAACGCCTATGAGCCTCGCTACGACCGGCTGACCCCGGCCGGCGGCAACATGACGCCCGATGCCTATCGCGCGGCAGCGGCAGCAAATGGCGGCAAGGCCAAATTCGCCTATCT
>NZ_RZOM01001383.1:0-1258 GCF_003999175.1 Mesorhizobium sp. M7A.F.Ca.ET.027.03.2.1
GTGGGGGTTACATCAATCGAGCGTCTCGGTCGGGCGCCTGCCGCCCGGAAACCAACGACTGCGGGAACGCGCAGCCGGTTGTCTGTCGTCAGCGCACCTGCTTGGCGTCGCCGTCTGCCGCGGATGCCGATTGCAGCGCCGCATCACCAGCGAGCTTCACCTTCAGGTTTTCGGTCATGAATTGCGTGCCGGCGGCGACCACGACATCGCCGGGTTTCAAACCCTCTGCGACACGCACGCCATCGGCGGCGAACTCGGCAACCTTGATCGGACGGGCATGAACGGTGTCGGCGCCACGATCGACGGTCCAGACGATCGATTGGGTGCCTTGCTCGGCCAATGCGCTCAGCGGGATCGAGACCAGCTGCCGCTCATTGGCCGCCGAGGCTTCGATGCTGGCGGTCATGCCGAGCAGCACACGCGGATCGTTTGGCAGGCTGACGCGGACGGCAAAGGTGCGTGACTGCGGATCGGCGCTACCGGCGACTTCGCGGACCTTGCCATCGAGCGCCAGCGCATCGTCTGACCAGAAGCCTGCCTTGACTGCCTTGCCCGGCTTGAATTCGGCGATTTCCATTTCGGGGACGGCGATCAGCACTTCCTTCTCGCCGTCGACGGCGACAGTGACAACCGGCGTGCCGGAACCGACGACCTGGCCGACGTCGGCACTGACCGTGGTGACGATGCCATCCCTGTCGGCCTTGAGATCGGTATAGCCGACCTGGTTCTTCGCCTGAGCAAGTGTCGAAAGGGCGGAATCACGGGTGGCGACCGCTTGGTCATAGGTCAAGGTCGCCTGTTCGAGTTGTGATTTCGGGGCAAAATTCTTGGCAAAAAGCTGCTCGGCTCGCTTGCGGGCAAGCTCCACGGTCTCGACCTGCCGCTCGGCGGCATCGAGCGCTGCCTGCGCGCTCTTGACCGAGAGGTCGTAGTCAATGGGATCGATGCGGGCGAGCACATCGCCCGCAGCCACATGCTGGCCGATATCGACGAGGCGCTCGGTGATCTTGCCATTGACGCGGAACGCCAGAGCGCTCTCGGTGCGGGCTCGCACCGAGCCGGAATAGGAGAGCGTGCGGGTGTCGTGCACCTTCGCGATCTCGACAACCTTGACGGGACGGATGATATCCTTGACTTCGGCTTTTTCCTGGCTGCAGCCGGCAAGCCCGAGAGTGGCGACGATCAGGCCGGCAACTGGCAGCTTGCGAAGGATGGAATTGGACAAAGACATCTTGGTACTCCGACTGGAGATGAATGG
>NZ_RZOM01001384.1:0-1256 GCF_003999175.1 Mesorhizobium sp. M7A.F.Ca.ET.027.03.2.1
ATGATGTTGCGTTCCGAATTGCCGGATCTGCTCACCGGCAGCGGCACGCCGCCCTCGCCCAGCACCACCAGCGAACAAGTGGCGTCGAACCCGATGCCGGCGATCGCCTCGGGCGCCACGCCCGATTGAGCGACCGCTTCCCGCGTGGCCGCGCACACCGCCCGCCAGATGTCGTTGCTCGACTGCTCGACAATGTCGCCGGCCTCGCGCCAGACCTCGATATCGCGCTTGGCAGAGGCGAGCATGTTTCCAGTGTGGTCGAACACCCCGGCCCGCGCGCTGCCGGTGCCGACGTCGATGCCGAGATAATGGGGCATGTGAAACCTTCGGTTTGGCGAGTAGCGAGTAGCGAGTAGCGAGTAGGTAGGTCGTTGGATTCTTCCCTATTCGCTACTCCCTATTCCCTATTCGCTTAGAGATCATTGCTCTGCGGCAAAATCACCAGATCGCGGATCGTCACGTTGCGCGGGCGGGTCAGCATGAACATCACCGCTTCGGCCACTTCGCGCGGCTGCATCAGGCCACCGGCGGCGAGTTCTTCCTCGAGCTTGGCCTTCGGCCAGTCGTCGACCAGCGCCGTCACCACCGGGCCGGGCGCCACCGCACCGACGCGCAGGCCGTGCTTGGCGACCTGCCGGCGCACCGTGTGGACGAAGGCCTGCACGGCGTGCTTGGAGGCCGTGTAGATCGGCTCCCAGACCACCGGAACCAGTCCGGCGATCGAACTGGTGACGATGACGTCGCCCGTCTTGCGCTCGATCATGTGCGGCAGCACCGCCTGGATCGAGCGGAAGCAGGCATTGATGTTGAGGTTGAGCATCCGGTCCCAGGCGTCGGGATCGCCGGTCGCCACCTCGCCGCCGACATAGGCGCCGGCATTGGCATGGAAGATGTCGAGCTGGCCGGCCTTCTCCAGAATCTGCGGCATCATGGTGGCGACGCTGGCCGGCTGCATCAGGTCGATGACCAGCGGGATCGCCTTGGGGCCGAGTTCGGCGCAGAGCTTGTTCAGCGTCGCCTCGGCGCGGTCGACCAGCACCACGGTAGCGCCGGACGCCAGCATGTGCCTGGCGCATTCGAGGCCGATGCCTGATGCCGCGCCGGTGACGGCGGCAACTTTTCCGGACAGTTTTTCGCTCATGTCTTGCTTCCTGTTGATGGGTTCAGGCCCGGCCATGGGAGACACGCGAGCGGCGTGCCAGCGAGTCGACGATGACCGCGATGGCAAGCACGGCGCCGGTGATCATGTACCGAAG
>NZ_RZOM01001385.1:0-1255 GCF_003999175.1 Mesorhizobium sp. M7A.F.Ca.ET.027.03.2.1
ATCCCTCGATGGCGAGATAGCAGATCAACAGCGATTTGAGATCCGGCGTCTCACCTTTCAGCCGCTCGAAAAGCTGCCTCTTGAAGGTCTTTATCGGCATCATGAAATCGGGATCCTCGGCGATGGCCGAGAAAATCCAGGACGCCGACGGCTGCTTTTCCTCGCAATCATTGGCTGACAGCCTGATGTAGACAGCCAGGGGATTTTCGTCCTTGGCATTTGTGCGGGCGGCTTCCAGTGCGTGCTCGAACTCACGCAGATAGCCTTCGACCAAACCTTGCATCAATTTTGCCTTGGTCGGGAAATTGTAGAGGAGCCCTCCCTTCGACACGCCGGCACGGCTGGCTACGGCATCCAGCGACAGGCTGCCTGGTCCGGATTCCCGGGCAACATCAGCCGCCGCGGCGAGAATCTTCTCGCGCGAATTCGGTCTTTGGGCTCTCATGGGGCCTCCCATCGCAAGCTTAGGCCCAATTGACAAGACCGTCCAGACGGTACAGGAAGACCGCCATTATTTGAAATCGGGACCCGCAGTCGATATGTGTCCCGATATCCGCGCTTCGCGCCGGATTTCGACTGAGGGGACTTCCTTGTTCAAGCGCATACTCCGTATCTTTATCATTGTTCTGGTTCTGGCTCTGCTCGTCGTTGTGGTCGGCGGCATCGTCGGCTTCAACTTCCTGCGCGACAACGGCATCAAGCAGTACTTCGCATCGATGAAGCCGCCGGCGGCAACCGTTTCGACGACCATCGCCAAGCCTTCGGCCTGGACGCCAGGCGTCGAGGCGATCGGTACGGTCAGGGCTGTGCGTGGTGTCGACCTGACGGTCGAGACCACCGGGATCGTCAAGGACATCCTTTTCCATGCCAACCAGAAGGTGGCCGACAATGCGGTTCTGCTGCAGCTCGATGACGCCGTCGAGCGCGCCGATCTCGACGCACAGAAAGCGCAGGCCGCGCTCGACCAGACCTCGCTGGCCCGCGCCATTGAACTGACCAGGCGTGGCGTCGGCTCCGACTCGACGCTGGACACGGCGCGTGCGGCGGCCTCGGCCTCGGCATCTCAGGTCACCAAGCTGCAGGCCGTACTCGAACAGAAGCAGCTGACGGCGCCTTTCGGCGGCACGGTGGGCATTCCCAAAATCGATATCGGCCAGTATCTGGCGCCCGGCACCGCCGTGGTGACATTGCAGGACCTCGACACGATGCGGGTCGATTTCTCGGTTCCCGAACAGCAACTCGCCTTGCTCAAGAT
>NZ_RZOM01001386.1:0-1250 GCF_003999175.1 Mesorhizobium sp. M7A.F.Ca.ET.027.03.2.1
CTGCCGGTGCTGGTCGTGCTGATCCTGATCTACTACGCGCTGCCCTTCCTCGGCATACGCCTGTCGTCCTGGGCGTCGGCGGTGACTGCCTTCGCCTTCATCATGTCGGCTTACTCGGCCGAAGTGTTCCGCTCCGGCATCGAAAGCATTCCGCGTGGCCAGTTCGAGGCGTCGCAGGCGCTTGGCCTGCCGTTCCTCCTGACCTTGCGCAAGGTGGTGCTGCCGCAAGCGATCCGCGTCGTCATCCCGCCGATGACCAGCAACTGCGTCTCGATGTTCAAGGACACCTCGCTCGCCTCCACCGTGGCGCTGCCGGAACTCTTGAAGGAGGCGACCAACGCGCAGTCGCTCTACGCCAACCCCTCCCCGCTGATCGGCGCAGCCCTCGTCTATCTCATCTTCCTCTGGCCGATGGTCCGCCTCGTCAGCCTGCTTGAAGAGCGCTTCAAGACCGAAAAGAAGCGCTGACCTCCGCCACCTGATCCCCGCCCAAGTCCTTTGCAGGAGCCTACCCGTGAACAAGCACCAGACCGACAATGCGAATGCCACCGCGTTCCCCGTCGACGCCATCCGCGCCATGTTTCCAGCTTTACAGCGGGCTGGCGACTTCATCTTCTTGGACAATGCCGCCGGCGCGCAAATTCCGCAGAGCGTGCTCGACGCGGTGACCAACCATCTGGTTTCGCACAATGTGCAGCGTGGCGGCCGTTATGGCCGCAGCGTCACTGTCGACCAGTCGGTCGCCGATGCGCGGACAAGCGTCGCGCTGCTCATCAACGCCTATAGCCCGGCGGAAATCTGCTTCGGCATGAACGCCACCTCGTTCATCCGCCTGGTCAGCCTCGGCATCGGTCAGATGCTGCAGGAGCGCGACGAGATCGTCATCACCGACATGGACCATGATGCCAACATCGCGACCTGGCTGGCTCTGGAGTCCGCCGGTGCAAAGTTCAAATGGTGGCGCATGCGCGAGGACGGCAATCTGCATGTCGACGACCTTCGCCCGCTGGTTTCCGACCGCACCCGTCTCGTCGCCAGCACGGTCACCGCGCATTCGATCGGCTCGATCGTCGATGTCGCCGCGGTGGCCGAGATCGCACATGCGGCCGGCGCCGAAGTGTTCCTCGACTGCGTGCATTACGGACCGCACGGGCTGATCGACGTGCAGGCCTGGGATTGCGACTATCTCGTCTGCTCCGGTTACAAGAATTTCTCGCCGCATATGGGCTTCCTGTGGGGCCGTTTCGAAA
>NZ_RZOM01001387.1:0-1250 GCF_003999175.1 Mesorhizobium sp. M7A.F.Ca.ET.027.03.2.1
GGCCGAAGCCGATCATGTAGGCGCCGTCAAGCACGACCAGCGCCTTGTTGGCCGCCGCAGGCGTTGCCGCCAGCGCGCGGTTGCCGAACACCTGCTCGGCCGTTGGCCCGCCCTTGCCGTCACTCATCATCAGGATGACATCGGGCGCCATCTCGACCAGCTTTTCCTCCGACGCCGCCTTGTAGCCCTGCACGATGTCCATCGGGTTGAGGCCGCCGGCATAGCGGATGATAGCGTCGGCCGAGGTGCCGGCGCCGGCTGCACTCAACTTCACCAGGCCATGGAAGAACACCACTTTCTTGCGCCGCTCTGGTGGAATTTTCGAGGCGAGATCGGCGGCAGCCTGAAAGGCGGTGAGCACTTCGGCTGAAACCGCCTTGCCCTTGTCCTCGAGCCCAAGGCTGGCGGCGATCAGTGTGATCTTGCGCTCGATGCCTTGCGGGGTGTTGTCCTGCGGGACGAAGACGATCGGGATCGCCAGCGACTTCAAGACCTCGACCGCTTCAGGAGGGCCGCTGTCTTCGGCGGCCAGGATCAGGTCGGGGCGCAGGCTGGCCAGCCCCTCGACCGAAAGCTGACGGCGGTAGCCGACATTGGGTTTTTGCGCGACGTCAGGCGGATATTTGCTGCCGCGATCGACAGCGACGATTCGCTCGCCGGCCCCGAGCGCGTGGGCGATCTCGGTGACGTCGGAGCCGAGCGTCACGATCCGGGTCGCCGCGCCCGGCACGACGCTTCGCCCCAGCGCATCGACAACCGTCTCGGCGGCCAGCGCCTTGAAGCCGCAGGAAGGCGCCAGCACCGACAGTGCCAGAAGCAGCACCGCCGCGATCCTGCCCGGTTGCGACCAGCAGATCCTTTTGCCCTCGCCCACCCTACCAATCATGCCGCTGCTCCGTGCCAGATGCTTCTCGATGATGGTCGGCTATAAATTTAAAGTTGACTTGTGTCATCATGTTTTAATATGTGACCCCTGCCCCGGCCCGCCTGGTCGAGGGATTCTCGATCATGCCAGCCAAGGCCCTTCAGCCACCGCCAGCAGTTTTGCTTTTGCTTGGGGGCTGCATGACAACGACAACAAACACGACCTTGATGGCGAGCACCGCGCTCGCCTTCGTGCTCGGCCTATGCGCTGTGCCCTTTGCCAGCGCGCAGGAACAGGACCAGGAGAAAAAGGCCGCCGCCAAGGCCGGCCGCCTGGCGCCGGCCAATCCCGCGCAGAACCAGCCGGCGACGATGCTCGACGTGAT
>NZ_RZOM01001388.1:0-1249 GCF_003999175.1 Mesorhizobium sp. M7A.F.Ca.ET.027.03.2.1
GAGGGAGGCTCGGGCGTCGACCACGCGGTGCTTTCCGAATTGTCGCGGCGCCTCGGCATCGCCGCGCCCGACCGCCAGGCCCGCCATCATGCCATGAAATGGGGCAAGGGCTCGCTGCGCTGGGAGCGTCACACCGAGTTCTCGACCTATTTGTGGGAAGGGCCGCTTTCCGAAAGCGGCAGGACGCAGGAGGACTCCCCCTTCGGCAACGGGTTTTCGCCGCCGGGAACCTGCATCTCCGGCATCAGGCTCGAAATCCGCAAATGGACGCAAGCGAGCGAGCAGCTGATAGCCGGTTTCGATCCGACCAGCTTGTGCTACTCGCTGGTCGAGCGCGGAAACGCGGCCATCATCACCGATTTTCGCCAGGACGGCGATGGTCTGACGCGCATGCTGCTGCTCGATCGCGGCTTGACCCCGGCGCGTACCGGCGCGTTGTCGCAGCGGCTTATCGACATCGAGACCTATCGGACGCTGGCCATGCTCGGCCTGCCGCTGGCGCTGACCTTGTCCGGCCGCGCCCGCCGCATCGAAGACCGGCTGGCGCAGACCACGTTGGAGATGAAGGTCACCGGGACTCGCGACAGCCAGACCTTGCTGGCCGATCTGACCGAACTTGCGGCGGAGCTGGAGGCGGACGCGGCATCGAGCCTTTACCGTTTCGGCGCCAGCCGCGCCTATAACGGCATCGTTGGCGAACGGCTGGAGGCGCTCGAGGAAGAGGCTGTGCCCGGCTATGACACATGGCGCGGGTTCCTGCAGCGCCGGGTGGCGCCCGCAATGCGCACCTGCCGCTCGGTCGAGGAGCGGCAGGAAAATCTGTCGCGAAAACTGACCCGCGCCACGACGCTGCTGCGCACCTGGGTCGATGTCGAGGTCGAGAAGCAGAACCGCGACCTGCTTGCCTCGATGAACAACCGCGCCCGCCTGCAACTGCGCCTGCAGCAGACCGTCGAGGGGCTCTCGGTCGCCGCCGTCTCCTATTATGTGGTCGGCCTTGTCGGCTATGTCGCCAAGGGTGCCTCGATCTTCGGCCATGCCTTCGCACCGGAGATCATTACCGCGGCTTCGGTGCCTGTCGCCATCCTGCTGGTCTGGTGGGGCGTACGCCGCGTGCGCCGGATGCACTCCGAGCCCGGCAAGCCGCCCGGCGAATAGATCTGCTCACCCTCCCCCTTGTGGGGAGGGTCGGCTCATGATCGCAGCGAAGCGAAGATCGTGAGACGGGGTGGGGGTCCTCGTAGAGCGC
>NZ_RZOM01001389.1:0-1248 GCF_003999175.1 Mesorhizobium sp. M7A.F.Ca.ET.027.03.2.1
GGATGGTCACGCCGCCCTTGCTGAAAACCTGGTCGATCGGCAGGCCGGCGAAGCGCCGCAGGAAGTCCGGCAGCTTGATGTGGATCCAGGTCGGGCCGGCGGACGGCATCACGGTCAGCCCGCCAAGCGCCGCGACCCGCCGCACGGCGGCACTCCATGGCGCGGCATTGCAGTCGCCCGCCATGATGGCCGTCTCGCCGAGCGCGGAAAGCGGCTCCGTCAACTCGCCGATCTGCCAGTACTGCTCGCGTGGCCACGGCCAACTGAGGTGGATCGCCGCGAAATCGACGTCGATGCCGCCGAAGTCGACGGTCGCTGTCGCCATGGCGCCGCGCCTTTCGCAACGCGCCTCGGTGCCCGCGGCAAAGGGCCTCCGCGAGAGCAGCGCGACGCCGAATATGCCGTTGGGATAGGGACAGAGGATCCGGTATGGATAGGCGCTGCTGATATAGCCAAGCTCGGTCGCCCACATCGCCGATACCTCGTCGAGGGTGATCACGTCGGGATTGGTCCGGCCGATCAGCGACAGCACCTTCTTCGGCGTCGGATTGTCGTAGCGCAGGTTCATCTGCAGCAGCTTGTAGATTGCGCGGTCTTCGTTCTTGGCTTCATAGGCGGCCTGAACCGGCCACAGGCGGGAGAAGGACAGCGACCCGGAAGTGGTGGCGAAGGCCGCCACGGCAAAAAGCAGTGCCACGGCCGCCTGCAGGCGAAATGTCGTGGCCAGCAGCGGCAGCGCGCAAAGCGCCATCAGCACGGCAAGGTGGACGCGGAAATGCGAGAAGGAATCGAAGGCGGGATGCAGCGTTCCGAAAAACCCGGCCACCAGCGCGATCGAACAGGCCAGCATTGCCAGGAATGCAACCGAAATCAGCAATGTCCCGAGGCTCGCTCTCTCCATGCCGCCTGCTTATCGGCAGAAATGCGGCCCAATCAAGATGAGAAATGCCGCCTCGATGCGTGGCATCGGCCTACTGGAACGCCGTTTCCGAAAAACTTCTGAGTTTGCGCGAATGCAACCGCTCCATCGGCATTTCCGCGAGCTTCTCCATCGCCCTGATGCCGATGGTCAGGTGCTGCGCCACCTGGCGCTTGTAGAATTCGGTCGCCATGCCGGGCAGCTTCAACTCGCCATGCAACGGTTTGTCCGAAACGCACAGCAGCGTGCCGTAGGGAACGCGGAAGCGGAAGCCATTGGCGGCGATGGTCGCCGATTCCATGTCGAGTGCGATGGCGCGAGATTGCGAC
>NZ_RZOM01000138.1:0-8741 GCF_003999175.1 Mesorhizobium sp. M7A.F.Ca.ET.027.03.2.1
GTCGCGGAGGGTGGGGAAGGCGCCTGACCGCAGCCTATCGCCTTGTCGGATGAAGAGGTCTATGCAGGCCTTCACAAGGCTTAGGAGAGGCTTCGGATGAGAATCGCAATCTGCCTCGCATTGACTGCGGCAGTGGCTGGGTGCGCGACATCGCCGGTCGACTATGAGGCGTCGCTTTCGCAGCAGGACCAGAAATGGGCTTCGCCGGCATGCCAGCAGGCCCGCATGGCGGCTTCGGATTACCAGGCTCGCGAGAAGGAGCATCCGGGGTGGGGTTTCGGCGTCCTGCTTGGTCCATACTCGATGGGGCTCGTCGCAGCCATCAAGGAGCATGAGCAGAAGCAACGAAAGCTGTTCGCCCGCGAGGTGCATCTGCAATGCTCAAGCCTGCCGTTGCCGAAGGAGCTGCAGGGCAATTTGAACCCTGGGGAGCCGCCGACGAAGTACCCATAGCCCTGCGGCGCCTTCCGGGCAGAAGGCGCCGGGCTGCGGAGCGAGTGATGGAAAGCCGCCGTTGGCGCGCACCAGCCCCAAGGCCGTTGAAGCGCGGCTGCAAAGTATCGGCGACGACCCGAAGCTCCAACGTCTCGCGCAGCAACTGGCCAAGAACGATAGTCTCTCCGTCAGAGCAACCTGCGCTACGTCGACAGGATCGTCAAAGGCATCGAGAGTGACTTCACCAAGGTTGATGGAGACATCCTGGTCAAGAATGACCAAGGCCGGCACCGGCTTGGCGATTTCTCGATCTCGTTCAAGGGCCAGGCAATGCTGACCTCTAAGGATACATTCGAAGCATTCGCGGGCTGAGTCCCCTCGCGGCGCCCGTCACCTCGGCAGGGAATCTCCCGGTGCTGAGGCCCTTGCAAGTGCCCGAGGGGGGCAAGGCGGATCTTGTTCGGGCGGATCGTGCTGTTCGTGACGGCGGCGTATTTGCGGATTGTGGAGGAGAGGTAGGGGGGATTTGGTGTATGGCTGCTTTGGGGCCGAAACCGGACCGGCAGCTTCGGGATCACTTGATGGCTAAGCTGCCATTCGGCGACCCACCCGGGTGGATTCACCATCAGCCCCTTATGCGATGAGCTTCATCCTCTAACGAACGCGCGGTACTTTGAGAGGGCGGCAACCGTTATTAACATGTAAACGTTTGGTTAGTTCGAGAACTCAGGCTACCTTCGCGCCTGCCGCTGCATCCGCCTGCATCTTCTGAACCATATGGTGCGCCGCAGCGGCTCCTTCAGAGCCGCCTTCGACATGAACGGTGGGAAAGGCGATCTTGATACCGTTCTCATCGAAGGCCTTCTTGATCATCATGTAAGCGTTCCGCTTGATGCCGAATTGGGTGCCGGGCTTGGTCGTCAACTTCATCCTGAGCACGATGGCGAAATCGCCGAAACTGTCGATGCCTTGCATCTTCAGCGGCTCCAGCGTATCGGCCGCGAACTCCGGATCGGCCGCCAACTCCTGGCCAATCTTCTTGATCAGCTTGCGCGCCAGCTCGACATTGGAATCATAGGTCACGTTGACTGTCATCTTCTCCATTACCCAATCGCGGCTCATGTTTTGTATGGCGCCAAGCTCGCTAAACGGGACCGTATAGACCGGGCCTCGATGGTGACGCAGCCGAACCGAACGAAGGCTGAACGATTCGACAGTTCCTTTGTAGGAGCCACTCTGTATGTACTCGCCCACGCGGAAGGCGTCGTCCAGCATAAAGAAAACTCCGCTCAAAATATCCTTGACCAATGTCTGGGAGCCGAACCCAATGGCGACTCCGAAGATACCAGCACCGGCAATGAGTGGTGCAATCTGGACGCCCAGCCCAGACAGGATCGTCAGCACCGCGACCGCGACGATGAAGACAGCAAGCGTGTTGCGGAAGATCGGCAGGAGCGTGCGAAGGCGCCCGGCGCGGGCTAGCTGATCGGCACCGCTCACGTCCGTTGGCGCGAGGCTCATTCTATATTCGATCAGGGCCTTCGAAATCTGCCAAAGCAGGTCCGAGACCAGGAGGATGATGATGGCGTTCAGCAGCCCGGTTATTAGAAAGCCGGCGGTTTCGTTGCCGGCAAATTGTGCTGCCCGGATACGCCAGATATAGGCGAGCCAGGCTACGGCCCCAGCAATGACAAGTGCTCCCGCCCCTCTGACGACCAGGACATCTGTGATCACACCGATCGCGCCGCTGCGCTTCGATCTACCGACCAACGCATGCGCCGCGGCAGCCACGCCGCGAACGGTAGTCGGCAAAACAAGGGCAAATATGCCAATCCACAGCACGCCGATCAGGCCAGCGACCCAGACTGCCCAGAGCACGACCAGAAACAAGGTGAGCAGGGATCGCTTGAGCAACGAGCCGCGCGAGCCAGGCCGGCGCCAGACGACGTCGATCGCGGTCGCCAGGATGCCAAGCCCGAACAGAAATGCGGCGAGCCCCGCAACCTCCTTGGAGAAACCAATGCCGGGCATAAAGCTGGCGATCGCCCAGCCGAAGAACAGGAAGCCAGCGATGAGGCTGGCCCGCCAAAGCCAGAAACTGGTCGATGTTTCATTCTCGAAAAGCGGCCTCGGTCCGTCGTATGCCTCGCTCGCGTTGCCGCCGAACGCGAGAAACAGTCGAGCGATGGCACGAACGACACGGAATGCGATGAATGCAAGAAGGAGCGTCAGAATTATCCTGCGCAGCAACGCCGGCCACTCCAAGGCCATAAACGCGCCGGCGCTCGAGATGGTAAAGCTCAGCAGACCGGTTGCCTCAAAAAGGATAGCCTGCACCGCATCTGCTTGGGAAGTTGCGCTACCCGGTCTTGCAAGTGCTCTGCGGACCAGCCACTCAGCCCCGAAGCCGACCGCAATCAGGATAGCAAGTATACCTAGGACGAGCCCGGGCCGCCCAGAGTTCACGTCGCGCGAGATAATCGAGGAGGCATTGGCCACTTCTTCGGGCACGCGCGGGATGCCTGCAACGAACGCACCGACACGGTCACGGATTTTTGTCCCCCAGCCAGACAGCGTGTCGACCACGGAAGTTTCGGGCCCTTCCTTCGCCGGAGGGGTCCTGACTTCCAGCCACGCCTTTACTTCCGGGTCGGATAACAGGTCGAGAAACTGCCTTGCCTTTGCCGGTGGCAGAGCGGTTGACGCCTCCTGCGCCCACGACACACCTTGAAGAAGGAGAATGAGTGCAATGGCGACGCCTGACAGCATTGAAAGTCTAGGACGCAGTGCATTGTTCATGGCAACCTCCAAGCCGCGGGTAGTTATCTGCACCACGCGATCATCTATCGGCTTTATTGCGAAGCGACGCGTTGGGCAGCGGCCCACCTTTATTCCGACACACGATGCTCGACCCGCGGTGAGTTGATTACGGTCACTCAGTCGTCGGATCCCCTTTAAGAATTGCCTCGAGCTCACTTGGTTGAGAGCCATTGTTACCCGTCCCAACGTCCGCGACTGGAGTGCTGACCGTCTTTGCTGCGGCATTGCCGATTGTATCGACGGTACCTGCAACCACCAGGCCCAGTTGGTCGCCAAAACCCACTCTCGAATCCGTCAAAATTTGTCCGGAAGCCAATTGCGCGCCAAGCAGTTGGACGATTTCCGGACTTTCCGCAAACTTGCTGTGATTCAAACGATCAGCCGTCTCTACGACGGTAAGGTCAAGAACGGTTATTCCCGCCGCTTGCAACTTCGACTTATAAGGCTCCTTCGACGGATCAGCCTGCCCTACCCTATCGACGTTGCCGGCAATCAGGCGCGAAATAGCGAGCGCCCGATCGTCCCGTGAGACGGTGATAGTGAATTTCGGCTTCTTCGGCCCGAGTTCGTTCCACTGTCGACCAAACACGTCCACATCGAGGTCAGGAGATGCAAGGATGACATTCCTGATCTTTGGCGAAACTTGCCCGTCCTCCAGCGCCATCTGTCGCAACGATTCCATGGCCAGCCACGTTCCCATGGAGTGAGCCATGACTGTAATGTCCGTCACACTGCGATCATCCGCCAACGCCTTTAACGTTCGCTCAAATGCAGTGCGGGAGAAGTTAGCGCTTTCCTTATCGTAATTGTAGCCGAGCACGCTCGCGCGCGAGGGCCACGTAAAGAGAATAGGCGTGACCTTCGCTTTTGAGTCATTCACAAATTGCGCGAAGCGAAAAACCGAATCCTCGTAACGGTTGTTGAAACCGTGCACGAAAACGAGCACACGGCCGTTCGGATTGTGGGAATGCAGCCAATCGTGAGCCTCAGGGATCGACAGACTTTTCGCAGCAACAACAGCGAAATCCTTGTCCGGATCAGGTGGCAGCTTCTTTGGCCATTCGACGGTGCCCACTGCGCGCTTTGCCGGAATTGAAATGGTAAGATCTGTCAAGGAAAGCGCCGGACTGCGCTCGCCTGTAAACAGCGTTGCGGGGTCGCCGGAGGGTTTGCGGCTTGTTGCCACCAACATTGTCACGTCCGACGCCGACGACGAAACCCTATTCTCGGAAATCGGAGTAAGGACGCCTTGAGGCCTTCCTCCGCATGCAGTCAGGGCAAGCAGAAAGAGAGCCGATATACCTCTCATAGCCCGTCTGTTGAGTGATAAACGCCGCACCATCAGTTACCTTTACTTTTTTCATCGAACATCGAGGCGCGAAGATAATCGTCGACTAGGGGAAATCTCCCTCACGCTGAGCGCGTGATACAACGGAAGCCGAGGTGGCAAGTCGATGTGTCTACAGACTGCGCCATGCGTGCGGCGGGCCGGTAACGCCGGCAGTAGCTGGGAGCGCACAGGAAAGATCCGCCCTTGGTCACCTTGCGCGGAATCTTGATATCAGGCATCGCAAGGTCGTAACTCGCCTCGCGCTCGCCACCGCGCGGGTTCGTCATCGTGCAACATGGGCTGTCTATTTGGCCGTGCTCCTGATACCAGTCAGTGGTCCACTGCCAGACATTGCCAGCCATGTCGTAGAGCCCGTAGCCGTTCGCCGGAAACGAGCCTACCGGCGCGGTCCATTCGTAGCCGTCCTCGCAATCGTTTCGAAATGGGAACTCGCCCTGATACGTGTTGGCCATATGCTGGCTTTCAGGGTTTAGTTCGTCGCCCCATACGAAATCTGCTCCCTCCAGTCCGCCGCGCGCGGCGAACTCCCACTCGGCTTCGGTTGGCAGCGCCTTTCCCGCCCAGTCCGCATAAGCTTGGGCATCTTCAAAGGCGATGTGGACTGCGGGGTGATTGTCGAGCCCCTTGATCGAACTCGCAGGCCCGCGTGGATGGCGCCAACTAGCGCCCTTCACATATGCCCACCACTGGTAGTGACTGCTTCGATCGGCGTCAGGTGGCGGCCTGACGAATATCGCCGATGCAGGGGCAAGCATCTCCGCCGGCGCGCCGGGATAGTCGGCTACATTGGCAGGACGCTCGGCCAGCGTGGCATAGCCCGTCTCGGCGACGAACGTCGCGAAATCCCTGTTTGTGACAGTCGTCACATCCATCCAGAACCCATTCACCACGACACGGTGAGCCGGGGCTTCTTCCGGATAGTGGTGGTCCGAACCCATCAAGAACTCGCCACCGGGGACCCGCACCATATTTTCCAATCGCAGGCCGTGCTCAGGAACGAAACGGGCACCGTCCGAATCACGTGAAAACAGCACAGCCGCGCCCGCCTCATTCATGACTTTAAGTCCAGGCACATTTCGGATTCGATCTTGCGTAATCAGTCTCCGAGCTCATTGAACAACGAAGATGAATCAGCCGAGATCGGCGGTGCGCCGAAGGTCAACTTGATCGCTTCCATCATCAGGAGTGGCGGTGCCATTTGTTTCGCGAGATCCACGATTTTCCCTTTCAATTCCTTAACCTTGTCGGGTTCCTTGTCCGCTAGATTGTTCTTCTCGGATTTGTCGGCGGCAAGATCGAACAGTTCGGTCCGCTCCAACACGCCGGCCGACCATACTAGCTTCATCTCGCCTTCACGGATTGCGCCGCCGGTCGGGTCGACATTGTAGACAATCTCGTTGCGGGGCGAGGGCTTGCCTTCGCTGATCGTATCCCACACGTTCATGCCGTCGAGCGGCTTGTTCTTGGTCATTTTCGCCCCGACAACCGCAGCGAGCGTCGGATAGATGTCAGAGACATGTATCATGCCGTTCACGTCACCCGCTTTCACCTTACCTGGCCAGTTCACCAGGCCGCAGACGCGGGTGCCGCCTTCGTAGAGCGTGCCCTTGCCATCGCGGTAAGGTCCGTTGTCGGCCGGCAGGTTGCCGCCAACCTTCGATTCGCCAGCAAACATGGCCGAGCGGACGCCGCCGTTGTCGCTTTGGAAGATAATGATGGTGTTGTCGCGGATCTTCTTCTTCTCGAGCGCTGCAACAACCCGGCCAATCTCGTCGTCCATCACTGAAACCATGGTGGAGTAGAGCCGGCGCTGCTCATCGGCGACGTCAGCATATTTCTTGACGTCCTTTTCGGGTGCCTGATAGGGCGAATGCGGCGCGGTGAACGCCAGATACAAGAATAGCGGCGCCTTACCGTCATGTTTTGCGACTACCTTGGCGGCTTCCGTGCCGAACAGAGTGTTATCGTAGCCAGCCTCCTGCAGCGGCTTGTTGTTCCGGTACCAGTCCATCACGCCATGCGAAGCGTGCTTGAAATGGTCGATTTCGCCGACCAGGGCGCCGTAAAACGTATCGAATCCGCGCTGGCGCGGCCAGTATTCAGTCTTTGCGTGACCGAGATGCCATTTGCCTACCATCGCGGTCTTATATCCTGCGTCCTTGAGCATCTGAGGCAGGAGATACTCGTCGGTGGCAAGACCGTAGCTGCCACCCGATGGGATAACGCCCATCTGCAACCCGTAGCGTAGCGGGTAGCGCCCCGTCATCAGCGCCGCGCGAGTGGGCGTGCACATTGGCTGGGCATAGAATTGTTCCAGCCGCGCGCCCTCGGCTGCGAGTTTGTCGATGTTTGGCGTCTTGATGTCCGAGCCGTGGAAACCCACGTCCTTCCAGCCCTGATCATCGGAAATGATGTAGACGATGTTAGGGGGTGCCGGCTCTGCCGCCACTGGCTCAACTCCAGCAAGGCCAGCGAGGGCGCCCGATAAGCCGGCCGGAGCGGCAAACCGCGAAACGACAGCCGCCGTGCCGGCCATCAATGCATCGCGGCGAGTTATCTTGTTGCCTAAACCGGCTTCAGCCGGGGAATCTTGATCGCTGCTCATACTTCTTGCCCTTCCACCCAACGTCACGCTTTCCCGAAGACCGCATTGTCGACGACCGTCGTTTCCGTTCCCGTCCAATAAGCACATTCTTTTATTGCGCCATCGAGAACTTATAGGTGAAACCCAGCATTGGGCCCTGCTGAGTGACCTTATTCACGAAACCATCATGGCTATATTTATCGTGTACAGCTCGATAGCCGACAAACATCGACGTCTTTTCGCTGAATTGATATCCGGCGCCACCCATTACATCCCACATGGACTTAGACCCTACCCCGAATCCACCGACCAGGCCCCAGCCTGCCAAGTAAATTCCGTTACCGACATTGGCCTTGAATTTGGCACCGATCACTGGATCGACCCATGTGTCGCCGTCGTTCACCGAGGTACCGTCAATGGCGCCGCCGTGGAATTCGAAACGGTTGTCGACCGACCACAGGCGGGCACCGGCCATCACATCGAAATTCGTCCCGTCTTCATAGTAGAGGCTATAGCCGGCAAGCGCCGTGCCCATGAAAGTGCTCACCGTCGCATCGATTTTTGAAGCGAGTATCCCATGGGGCGTGTTTATGTCGGCGTTGAGCCTGGCGTAAACTATATCGGTGCTGACGGTGAAACGGCCATTGCGAGCCTCCGAAACTCCCATGAACCCGAATTTGAGGTGCTGGAGTACGTCGCTGAAGCTCACGTCGACATCCTGAGGCGGGAATCCGAAGAGACCGCTTTCTCCCTCAATGCCTGATGCCCATAGATACGGGGCAACAGTCATAGTCCAGCCTTCGTCTTCCTGCCTGGTTGGGTCTGCCGCTAATGCGTTGAACGGAGAAAGTGCGAATGCTCCTGCCGCCACCAGAGCGGCCAAACGAAACCTATCTATGATCGTCCCCATCCGTCCTCACCCAAAAGCCGTTCCGCTATGGCCGCGCAATATTCATTTGCGCTGTTTGATTTCGCGCAATTCACCTCTAAGCTGCATCTAATATAAAAGTTGCGCTATCCAATTTGCGCAAAGGACGTACTTTGAGCGCCTGGCCGTCATCACCTTCGTACAGGGACGTGCAGCTTGGCCCTGACGAGCTCAGCAGCGCCGCCTCTGGTCTGCCCGTGAAGATCGACAAGCTTTCGCCCGGCTCGCTTCCGTCGCGCATCAGGCAGATTCAGTCGCCCGGCAAATGGGCGCTCGATCTGTCTGAATTCAATTGCGCTTTCCGTGCTATTGGTGGTTTCGATGCAGGGGCCGTGGCCTTGGTGGGCATCGAGCGAGCCTGTGGGTCTACAATCTGCGGCATTCCGCTCGAAGACGATATGATCCTCGCAATTCCTGCGGGCACGAGCGTAATGGCGACAGTCCAGCCCGGCTTGACCTACACAGTTGCCATTGTTCCGACCGCGATTTGGAAAGAAATCCAAGCCATTGCCACGGGGATGATCATCGAGCAGCTCAGCGATCGCCCTGTGGCAGTTCGACCTGGGCGCAACGACGCTCAAAATATGCGCAGCCAGATAAAGTTGATGGCAGATCACCTCGGC
>NZ_RZOM01001390.1:0-1247 GCF_003999175.1 Mesorhizobium sp. M7A.F.Ca.ET.027.03.2.1
TGAAGGTGTCGGTCAGCGACATGCGCCCGCCATAGAGCGCATTGGCTTCGATCGGGTCGATCGGCGTGCGGAATTTCCGTATTCTGAGCCAGACCACCGTCAGCCCCAGCAGCATGCCGCCGATCGCCGGTATCAGCGCCTGCATCGGATTGGCGAGCGAGAACATGCCGGAAAGCCGGCCGCCTGGCTGAACGCCGAACAGCAGCCCGTGCAGGTCCTGCACGATCTGGCTCATCGCCGTGACCAATATGCCAGCCATCACGCCTACGACACCGGCGAGAACGACCACCACGATGCCGCGTGCCTCGAGCAGGGGCAACGACCTGACCAGCACCGCGCGCAGCCGGCGGGCGTAGACTTCGCTGTGGTTTCTGGAAAGCACCGGGGCGGCTCGCCGATATCGAAAGGCAGTGGAAAGCCAGCCTGATACGCCCGGCGGCACGGCATGGCAACCACTATGCCGGCAGACACCATATTGGCGACAGCTGGCGCGATATCGATCGGCTGACGGACCGTTCAGGTCGGCATGGGCTCGCCGGCTTCATAGAGCACGAGGTTGCGCTCGCCTATGCCTAGCGCCGGCCAGCTCGCACGCCAGTCCGCAATGTGCGGCGAGGCGAAATGCGCGTCGAGCGCTGCCCTGTCACTCCAGACTTCCGTGACCCGGATGAGCCCGGCATCGAAAACATCCTGCGCATAGGAATATTCGAGACAGCCGGGCTCGGCGCGGCTGCCGGAAACCATGCGTTCCATAGCGGGCTTAGCTTCCTCCAATTTGTTTGGCGGCAGGCGGATGGGTGCCGATGATCAGAAGCATGGGTTTCCCTTCCTAGCGAGGCCGGCCGACACGGCGACCTGCGCATGGTCGTCGAACTAGCCAGTCTCCCACCCTCGCGCAAGCTTGGCGGGCTACCCTCACAGGGCTGTCGCGCGCTCGGCAGTCTATGGGGTTTGAGGACGATATGGCGATCAGCGAAAGCATTCAGCCCGGCGCGGTGGCCAAGAACGGCCGCGACGTCTTCTTCGCCATCGGCATCGTCATCATCCTGGCCGTGCTGTTCCTGCCGATTCCGGCCTTTCTCATCGACATCGGCCTCGCCTTCTCGATCGCGCTTTCGGTGCTGATCCTGATGGTGGCGCTGTGGATCCAGCGGCCGCTCGATTTCTCGTCGTTCCCGACCGTGCTGCTCATCGCCACCATGCTGCGGCTGTCGCTCAACATCGCCACCACGCGCATGATCCTGTCG
>NZ_RZOM01001391.1:0-1246 GCF_003999175.1 Mesorhizobium sp. M7A.F.Ca.ET.027.03.2.1
CGGTTGGGCCAGCAACCGGCTTGGTGACGATGGACTACAGCAGGATATGCCCGGCCTCGACCAGAAACCGCCTCGCCGCGGCCTGATCCGTCGCTTTCACCAACAGATGGTCGCCATCGAAAGTGGACACCAGGAAGATGCCCAACCCGTTTTCCGACAACGGCCTGATGACCGAGAGCACGATACCGGTTTCGTCGAAGGCAAACGGGCCCACGAGTTTGAAGGCCACCCAGTCGATATCCTGCTTGACGGCATGCGGCACGCGGTCCTGCAGGCAAACGATCGAAAGCTCGTCGTCAGTCCTTGTGATGCTGACGAAGCCTGGCCCGTCCGCCCAACCGGGGATGGTCTCCCCCGCCGCCAGCCGGGAAACCGCGTAAAACCCTGGGAGTTGTCTAAGCCTGACCCTGGCAGCCATTATCGAACTCCTTCCTCAAATCGCCGGTGATCCCGCGAGCTTCTTGCTCATGTATACCGTCATACCGTTCATGAACGGCTCTTCCCGGTCCACGATATAGCCCTGCCTCTTGTACAGCGACACATTCGCCGCGAACGCGCCATTGGTCAGCAGGCGAAGCTCGGCACGTCCTGCTTCGATCGCCTTGCGCTCGGCAAGCTCCAGCAACAGCCGGCCGATCCCCCTGCCCTGCGCATCCGGTGCCACGCAGACATTCTCGATCCACAGGTGATCCTCGGCCAGCACGGTTTCGATCATCCCGACGATCCGATCATCCTCGACGGCGAGATCGAACGGATGCTCGGCAACGGCCTTGTCATAGTCGGCGCGCATAGGCAGCGGCTCGCGGCCGATCACCGGCACCCATTTGGCATAGGCGGCACGAACGATATCCCGGATCGCGGCGGCGTCAGCGGGCTCGGCCGGCCGAAGCCGGATGGAAAAATTGTTGGTCATCAAAGTGCTCCAGACATGAAAACCCCGCCGGCGGTGTCGCGGGCGGGGCTGGAAACGAACGAACCGGGTCTATCCTGCCGGTCTTTGTCGTCGCGCAATCAGTCTGCCGCTCCGCACTGTGCAGGGGCGGCGTCGCTTGGTGGGCGCGAGGACGAACATGGCGCCAAGCTGGAACAGGAAGAGCGGCGCGTCAAGACACCTACAACGGCTTCAGTATTCCTGCGCCGTCGGCCGGAACAATATCTCGTTGATGTCGACCTCGTCAGGCTGGCTCATGGCGAACACCACCGTCCTGGCAAAAGAATCGGCCGGAATGGCCACCCGGTCGTAGAG
>NZ_RZOM01001392.1:0-1246 GCF_003999175.1 Mesorhizobium sp. M7A.F.Ca.ET.027.03.2.1
CTGCCGGACTCCGCAGGATCAGGCGGCGAAATCGAGAAGCTTCTTGGCTTTGCCCTCCATGTCCAAGCGGACATCCTGATGCGGCTTATCACGCGCGATCCGCGTGATGCCCTGCACGAAATCAAAGATCGATTCCGGTGGTCGGCCTTCCTCCAGGAGAACTGTATCGATGATCTTCATGGTCTCGGACTTGGAGAAGCCGCGCTTGCGCAGGAAGTTTTGGCGGTCTTCGTCATCTCGGGCCACTATCCTTTGCCGCGCCGTCTTGATGCCGTTGACGAACGGCATGGGGGAGGAATCGGCAAACTGGATCAGGGCCGGCTCGGCTTCCAGTGCGAAACGGGAGGCCGCGTATTTTGAATGGCGGATGGTGATTTCCTCGAAATCTTCCACGCCCCACAAATTGCGATTCTGACAAACTGCGCGCAGATAGAAGCTGGCGATCCCGAGGGTGCGGGCTCCGACCTCGGAATTCCAGCAGTAGAAGCCGCGGAAATAGAGATCCGGTTCCCCATTAGGCAGCCGCCCGGCCTCGATCGGGTTCAGATCGTCGACGAGGAAGACAAAGATATCGCGATCAGACGCGTAGAGCGTGGTGGTGTCGCTGGAGATGTCGACGTGCGGATTGTAGATTCCCGTTGACCAGTCGAGCACGCCGGGCACTTTCCAGCGCGTGTCACCGGTACCGTTGCCGGCGATCTTTTGCACGGCGTCCACCAGCTCTGAGTCAAATATTCTGCCATAGTCAGGGCCTGTTACCGCCCGCAACTCGAGGCGTCCGTTCTCGATTTCCAGCGTCTTCACCTGCTCGGCGCGATGGTTGAGGAGACCGTGCTGAAGGTTGATCGCCGCGACCGGAGCTGGAAGCTGACGCAGATAGGTGGCCGGCGCGCCGACCAGGCTGGCGAGTTGGCCAAAACTCCAATGCGTTGGGGCAACAGGCGCACGCGTATCGGGCAGCATTAGCCTCAGGCGCTCCGGATCGTCGCGGCTGGCCTCGACGCGGATCAGCTCACTTTCGACGATGCGGGTCTTGCTACGCTCCGACCGGCTCTTCACCGAATGCCGGAGGTCGGTGAGCGACAGGTATCGCTCGTCCGCCGGCCGGTTGAACCATTCTGACGACACGCGGCCGATGCGCTGGCCGCGGCTGACGTCGATCTTGTAACCGGCACGCTCGTTGCGCTTGGGCGCGTGAATTTCTATCTGGGTCATGAGTGTCGCTCCTAGGCGGGCGCCGGAAGAC
>NZ_RZOM01001393.1:0-1244 GCF_003999175.1 Mesorhizobium sp. M7A.F.Ca.ET.027.03.2.1
TGATAAGGTTCCCGGCCATCTGGTGGTGGTCGGCGGCGGTGTCATCGGGCTCGAGCTCGGCTCGGTGTGGGCACGGCTCGGCGCCAAGGTCACCGTGGTCGAATTCCTCGACACCATCCTGGGCGGCATGGACGGCGAGGTTTCCAAGCAGTTCCAGCGCTTGCTTTCAAAGCAGGGTTTCGAGTTCAAGCTCGGCGCCAAGGTCACCGGTGTCGCCAAGGCCAAGAAGGGTGCGACCGTCACCTTCGAGCCGGTCAAGGGCGGCGCCGCCGAGATGATCGAGGCCGATGCCGTGCTGATCGCCACCGGCCGCCGCGCCTATGCCGACAGTCTCGGGCTCGGGGAAGCCGGCGTCGAGGTCGACGAGCGCGGCCGGGTCAAGACCGATGCCCATCTCACGACCAATGTCCCGGGCATCTATGCCATCGGCGATGTCATCGCCGGGCCGATGCTGGCGCACAAGGCCGAGGACGAGGGCGTGGCGGTGGCCGAAACCATTGCCGGCCAGGCCGGCCACGTGAACTATGACGTCATTCCGAGCGTCGTCTACACCAGCCCGGAAATCGCCTCGGTCGGTAAAACCGAGGAAGAGCTGAAGAAGGCCGGCATCGACTACAAGGTCGGAAAATTCCCATTCAGCGCCAATGGCCGGGCGCGCGCCATGCTGCACACCGACGGTTTTGTGAAGATCCTCGCCGACAAGACGAGCGACCGCGTGCTCGGCATGCATATTGTCGGCTTCGGCGCAGGCGAGATGATCCACGAGGCGGCGGTGCTGATGGAATTCGGCGGCTCGTCTGAGGATCTCGCCCGCACCTGCCACGCGCATCCGACGATGTCGGAAGCGGTGAAGGAGGCGGCGCTGGCGACGTTCTTCAAGCCAATCCACATCTAAAGCGACAACGCTTCGTTATCCTCGGGTCAAGCCTGAGGATGACGAACGTAGCGATATCGCCAAACAAAACGGCCCGCTTTTCAGCGGGCCGTTCGTATTTGATATCGAGCCGGTCAGTTGGCCGGAGCTGGAGCCGGCGCTGGCGCTGGAGCCGGCGCAGGTGCCGGTTCTGCAGGTGCCGGAGCCGGAGCCGGAGCTGCAGGCGCCGGGGCTGGGGCCGGTTCTGCAGGTGCCGGAGCAGGTGCAGGTTCGGCTGGCTTCATCGGTTCCGCCGGTGCGGGCGCGGGGGCCGGTGTGCTGGCCGCCGGCGGCTCGGCTGGCGCCGGGTGCTCACCACTCCTTCCGAAAA
>NZ_RZOM01001394.1:0-1244 GCF_003999175.1 Mesorhizobium sp. M7A.F.Ca.ET.027.03.2.1
CCTCACCTACTCGCAGATTTCCCGCAGCGCCGGCCTGATCGGCAGGCGCACCGCGCTGGTGGCATCGGACGAGGAAGGCATCGATCCGCAGGATTTCGAGCGCGTCTGCGCGCAAAAGCATCCCAAGATGATCTTCCTGATGCCGACGGCGCAGAATCCGACGCTGGCCACCTTGTCGGCGGCGCGCCGCGAGGCGATCGCCCATGTCGCACGCGAATACAACGTCGTCCTCATCGAGGATGACCTCTATGGCAATCTGACCGACGATCCGACACCATTGCTGGCCGAGTATGCGCCTGAACGCACCATCGTCGCGGGCGGCCTGTCGAAGTCGGTCGCAGCCGGTGTGCGCGGCGGCTGGCTTTCCTGCCCGCCCGCCTACCGCCACCGCATCCGTGTCGCCCACAAGATGATGACCGGCGGCATGCCCTTCCTGCTGGCGGAGGTGAATACAAGGCTGGTGCTGTCAGGTCAGGCGGATGAGATACGCAAGCGCAGCATCGCCGAAATCGGCGCCCGCATCGCCATCGTGCGCGAGACTTTGGCCGGCTTCGCGGTCAAGTCGCATGACAGGGTGCCCTTTGTCTGGCTGACCCTGCCCGACCCCTGGCTTTCCGGCACCTTCAAGAACGCCTGCCTGGAGCACGGCGTGCTGATCGACGACGAGGACGAATTCAAGGCCGGCCGTTCCGAGCAGGTTTTCCATGGCGTCCGCTTTGGCGTTTCGCAGCCGAGACAGCGCGGGGACATAGCCGAAGGCGTCGCGGCGATCCGGCGACTTCTCGATGAAGGCCGCGCCGGCTACGACAGCTTCTCCTGACACTGCGTGGCTTTGTCCGGTTTTCCGTCGTTTTTCGTCAATCCATGGGTGTATCGGCCGCAAGGCTTGCGATAAGACGGGACTCAAAATCCCAACGTCCCGGATATAAATCGCCGCCCATGACCATTTCCAATTCCGTGCCGATCACCCCCGAGCTCATTGCCTCACACGGGCTCAAGCCCGACGAGTATCAGCGCATCCTCGATCTTGTCGGGCGCGAGCCGAGCTTCACCGAACTCGGCATTTTCTCGGCGATGTGGAATGAGCACTGCTCCTACAAATCCTCGAAGAAATGGTTGCGCACGCTGCCGACCACCGGACCTCAGGTCATCCAGGGGCCGGGCGAGAATGCCGGCGTGGTCGACATCGGCGACGGCGACTGCGTCGTCTTCAAGATGGAGAGCCACAACCACCCGTCCTACAT
>NZ_RZOM01001395.1:0-1243 GCF_003999175.1 Mesorhizobium sp. M7A.F.Ca.ET.027.03.2.1
GTAATAGGCCCCGTCCGCGCCCAGTTGCTCGGCGGCGACGGCGAGGTCGATGGATTGCAAAAGCGCGTCCGAAGCCGAGCGCACTTGCGATTGCGACGAGGGCGTCCAGTGCCCGAATGACAGGAAACCGATTTTCTTCATAGCCATGCGATATAAGGATGCGCGTCAGGCTTCAATGCAAAAGAGATTTTTCGACACGCCCGATCAAGGCTCATGCATCGCTATTCTCGAAGGCGCCGATGCCTTGTGCGATCAGATTGGTTGCCATCACCAGCGAAACGATTGCCGCGGAATTGAAGACGACGACCCACCATTTGCCGCCGGTCAGGAAACCATAGCCGTCGGCGACGGCCAGCCCCCAATCGGCCGATGGCGGCTGAATGCCGAGGCCGAGAAAGCTCAGCGTCGCGATCGAGAAGAACGCGTAGCCCAGCCTTGTGACGAGCTCGATGAGGATCGTTTCCCTGATGTTGGGCAGTATCTCCAGGAACATGATGGCGAGCGGGCCCTCGCCGCCAAGCCGCGCAGCGCTGACATAGTCGCGCTCCTTCTGCTCGCGCACGGCGGCGCGGACGGTGCGCGCCACCAGCGGCGCGTAGGCGATGCCGATCACCAGGATGACCGTTAGATTGGACGGGCCGATGGCCACCAGCGTCATGGTGACGAGAACGATGAACGGAAACGCCATCAGCGTATCGAGCAGCCGCGCGCCGATGGCATCGACCAGGCCGTCGAAATAGCCGAGCACCAGGCCGATGATGCTGCCGGCGGCAACGCCGGCCAGCGTCGCCAGCGGCGCAACCAGCAGGATGTCGCGCGACCCGACGACAATGCGCGACAGCACGTCGCGGCCGAGCTGATCGGTCCCGAACCAGTGCAGCGCGTCGGGCGGCGTCAGCATCGCCAGGAAATCCTCGGCATAGGGATCGTAGGGAACGAAGAGGTTGCCTGCTATGGCGCACACGACCCAGAACAGAAGCAGCAGCGATCCGACCACGACCGACGGCGGCAATCCGGCGAAAGCACTGCGGATCCGGCGCACTGCCGGAAAGCCGGCCACGGAGCGCGGTGGTGCGGGAAACTCCGCCAGATCTGTCATGGCGAGGTCCGGCGGCGTTGCCGCGGATCGAGCAGCGCCAGTACGAGGTCGCCGGCCGCCGCCGACAGCACGAAGATTGCCGCCATCACCAGCACGCCGGCCTCGAGCATCGGGAAATCGCGTGCCTTGGCCGCATTCAGAACC
>NZ_RZOM01001396.1:0-1240 GCF_003999175.1 Mesorhizobium sp. M7A.F.Ca.ET.027.03.2.1
CTCCCGGTCTATGAACTGCAGGCAAAGGAGTTCACCGGCTACTGGTCCGGCCAGCAGAGCCTCGAGGATGCGCTCGCCCACACCAAGGCGGGCATGCAGGACCTTCTCAAGAAATGAACCATTTGCCGGACGCCGGGTCGAGGCCCGGTGTCCGGCGCGTTTGGCGGATCGACATGGCCCTTGTGACACGTGCCGAAGGCAGGATGTATCTGACGCCGCTGGTCGGCTTCCTGCTTCTGTTCCTCGGCTTTCCGGCGATCGTCAATCTGATCTATTCCGTTTCGACCGTCACATTCGAGACCTTGCGCAGTCCGGTGTTGAGCGGTTTCGGTAACTATGTCGCGGTGTTGAACGACCGCGAATTCTGGAGCTCGGCCTGGTTCTCGCTGCGCTTCGGTATTCTTACCGCATCGGCGGAATGTCTGATCGGCCTTTTCCTTGCCATCTTCCTGGCGCCGCTTCTGAGCAAGCGTCCAGTCCTGATGGCGCCGTTGATGCTGCCGCTGATGGTCGCACCGGCCATGGTCGGTCTCATGTACCGGCTGGTGCTGCATGAATTCGCGGGCCCCGTCCCCTACTATCTCTTCGAATGGTTTGGCGACAGCCCGGCCTTCCTCGACATCGACAATGCCTTCCGCACCCTTGTCGTCGTGGAGACGCTACAATGGACGCCTTTCGCCTTCCTGCTCTTCTACATGGCCTATTCGGCCATACCGCTCGACGTGCGCGAAGCCTCCTCGCTCGATGGCGCATCACCGTTTGAGATCGTCCGCTGGATCGATCTGCCCTTGATGAAGCCGACGCTGGTCATCGCGTTTTTCATCCGTTTCATCGACGGTTTCCGGGTGTTCGACAATGTCTATGCGCTGACCGGCAGTGGCGCTGGCGGTTCAACGACGTCCTTGTCGATCTACATCTATCAGGCCTTCTTCAAGGAAGGGGCTATCGGCAAGGCGGTCGCCGCTTCGGTTATCCTGTTCCTGGCGTCGTTCATCGTTCTCCACGGCCTTAACCGGCTTGCCGGCCGCAGGAAGCGTTGACGATGGTCAGGGCACTGCGCTGGATCGTTTTTGCCATCGCCGTGCTGGCGATGAATTTCCCCATTATCGTGACGCTGATCACATCGCTCAAAAGCCAGCGCGAGCTTTCGACGAACCCCGGTTTGTGGATCAGCCAACCGACGCTCGACAACTATCTGGAGGTTCTGACGCAGACCAGCCGCTTCAACATCTATGCCTAC
>NZ_RZOM01001397.1:0-1239 GCF_003999175.1 Mesorhizobium sp. M7A.F.Ca.ET.027.03.2.1
ACGCCGATATCGATGCCGTCGTCGACCTGCTCGGCATCGGGCCGCTCATGAACAGGCGGCCGGCAAAGCTCTCGGGCGGCGAGAAACAGCGCGTGGCGATCGGCCGGGCATTGCTTGCCAGCCCCAGACTGCTGCTCATGGACGAACCGCTGGCCTCGCTCGACGAAGCGCGCAAGGCCGAAATCCTGCCCTATGTCGAACGGCTGCGCGACGAGACGAAAATCCCGATCGTCTATGTCAGTCATTCGGTCGCCGAAGTGGCGAGGCTGGCCAGCGATGTGGTGATGCTGGCACAGGGCAATGTCGTTGCCAGCGGGCCGACCGAGGCGGTGATGCAAAGGCTCGACCTGTTGCCGGCGGAGGAGCGCGGCGAGGGCGGCGCCGTGCTGGACACCAGGGTGCTGCATCACGACGAAACTTTCGGCATGACCGTGCTCGGCTCGGCCGCGGGCGAGCTCCGGGTGCCACAGCTGGCGATGAAGGCAGGTACGCCGGTGCGCATCCGTATTCGCGCCCGCGATGTGATGATCGCCACCGAAAAGCCGACGGGCCTCAGCGCGCTCAACATCCTGCCGGGGACCATTACCGCGATGAGCCCGGGCGAAGGGCCCGCGGTCGAGGTCGGTATCGACTGCAATGGCGCAACCGTGCTTGCCCGCATCACCGAACAGTCGCGGCAGGCGCTGAAGCTTCATCTTGGCGGCAAGGTTTTCGCGGTGATCAAGACGGTGAGCTTCGATCGGGCGAACACCGGCGCCGGCCTGCCCGCCGAGGCGGATGGATAATCCCGCTATGTCTTTTTGGAATAGCGGTTTCGCCAGGGAGCTTCTAGTATGGGGTTGGGTAGTGACCGCGGAGAGCAAAGATGCCGTCGCTGAGCTTGCGGATAAATCTCGATCCCGACGGGCGCGTCGGGCCGGGCAAGATCGAACTCCTGGAACAGATCGCCGCCTTCGGCTCCATCTCGGCCGCCGCTCGCGGCATGGAGATGTCCTATAAGCACGCCTGGGACCTGGTCGAGGACATGAACCGGGTGTTCGGCAAACCGCTGGTGGCGGCACAGACCGGCGGCCGCAAGGGCGGCGGCGCACAGTTGACGGCGGTCGGCCTGGCTGTGGTCAGCCGCTTCCGCGCCATCGAGCGCGCAGCTTCTGCCGCGGCGGCGGCGCATATGGAGGCATTGCAGGCGGAGATTGATGCTGGGTGAGGGCAGTAGGGCAGTAGGGCAGTAGGGCAGTA
>NZ_RZOM01001398.1:0-1238 GCF_003999175.1 Mesorhizobium sp. M7A.F.Ca.ET.027.03.2.1
TCACCGGCGGCTTGCATTCGAACAGCCGTCCGCAACCCAGCGCAAACAGCGTGTCGGCGGTGAACGCCACACCCGACGCCGGCAAATAATAGGAAACGTGGCCGGCGGTGTGGCCGGGCGTGGCGATGACTTCGATCTTTTCATCGCCAAGATGGAGAACCGAGCCGTCTTCGACGGTCTCGTCGATGCCGGGGATCTTGGCCTTTTCCGCTTCCGGGCCGACGATGCGCAGCTTGAAGCGCTCCTTCAGCGCCAGATTGGCCTCGACGTGATCCATGTGATGATGCGTGGTCAGGATCGTCGTCGGCGTCCAGCCAGTGCGCTTTATCGCTGCCAGGATAGGCGCTTCCTCGGGCGCGTCGATGATCGCGGTCTGGCCGCTTTTGGGATCATGCACCAGCACGCCGAAATTGTCGCTGCGGCACATGAACTGTTCGATTTCGACCGGCATCGCATCTCTCCGTTTATGGCCGCAGACATAGGGCGCCGGCGCGTGGATGTCATCCCGGATGTCGAATGACATCTCGGAATGTCGGATGTCGCGGCCTTTTGTTGAAACCCGCCGATATCACGGCTACATCCCTGCCATGCATTCCGACATCGTCGATCTTCGCTCCTTCTATTCGACAACACTCGGCCGTTTCGCCGAGCGTTCGATCACCATGGCGTTGTCGTCGATATGGGCAGCGGTACCCAACGAGCGGCTGGTTGGTCTGGGTTACACCTTGCCCTGGCTGGAGCGGTTCGGCACCGATGCCGAGCGGGTCTTTGCCTTCATGCCGGCAACGCAAGGCGCGGTGGTGTGGCCGGCGACAGGGCCGACGGCGACGGCACTGGTCTTCGACGAGGAACTGCCGCTGGTCGATTCCTGCATCGACCGCATGCTGCTCGTCCATTCGCTCGAACATGTCGAGAACCCGCGTGAGACGCTGAACGAGATCTGGCGCGTGCTGTCGCCGGCTGGCCGGGTGGTCATCGTCGTGCCCAACCGGCGCGGTGTCTGGGCGCGCTTCGAGCACACCCCATTCGGCAATGGCCGGCCCTTTTCGCGCGGCCAGCTTACCGAATTGCTGCGCGAGGCGAATTTCACGCCCGCCGCCTGGTCCGATGCGCTGTTCTTTCCGCCGTCGAGGCGCCGTTTCATGATGCGCTTCCACAATGTGCTGGAGCGCGCCGGCCGGCGGCTGTGGCCGATCTTTTCCGGCGTCATCGTCGTCGAGGCGCAGAAACGGCTCTAT
>NZ_RZOM01001399.1:0-1235 GCF_003999175.1 Mesorhizobium sp. M7A.F.Ca.ET.027.03.2.1
CTGGCCGGCAGTGCCGGTCAGCTTCACCTGGATGGTGTCCTCGCGCAGGCCCTTGTGCTTGAAGCGCTTGGCCACTTCACCCGACAGCATGGCGCCCGCCGAGCGGTCGACATTGCGGATATCGACCTCGATCTTGACCGGCAGCTTGCTTTCGAGCGCAGGCTTTGCCAGCTCGATCAGCTTGCGGTCGAGCACGTCGTCGATCGGGTGCTTCTGGCGCTCGGTCCAGTGCACGGCCTCATGCGGCGCATCCGGCTTGAAGAACATCTTCGAGAAATCGAGCCCGCGCGCCTTCCAGTGCACGATCAGGTCGCGCTTTTCCAGAAGATCACTGTCGCCGATGATCTGGTCGATATGGGTATAACCCATCTCGGCGAGCAGCTCCCGCACCTCTTCCGCCACGTAGAAGAAGAAGTTGATGACATGCTCGGGCGTGCCCTTGAAGCGCTTGCGCAGCACCGGATCCTGCGTCGCGACGCCGACCGGGCAGGTGTTGAGATGGCACTTGCGCATCATGATGCAGCCGGCCGCGATCAGCGGTGCCGTCGAGAAGCCGAACTCGTCGGCGCCAAGCAGCGCACCGATGATAACGTCGCGCCCCGTGCGCAAGCCGCCGTCGACCTGCAGCGCGACGCGCGACCGCAGACCGTTCAGCACCAGCGTCTGGTGCGTCTCGGCAAGGCCCATTTCCCATGGGCTGCCGGCATGCTTGAGCGAGGTCAGCGGCGAGGCGCCAGTGCCGCCATCATAGCCCGAAATGGTGATGTGGTCGGCGCGTGCCTTGGCGACGCCCGCCGCAACCGTGCCGACGCCGACTTCCGACACCAGCTTGACCGACACGTCGGCCGCCGGATTGACGTTCTTCAGGTCGTAGATCAGCTGTGCCAGATCCTCGATCGAATAGATGTCGTGATGCGGCGGCGGCGAGATCAGGCCCACGCCCGGCGTCGAATGCCGGACCTTGGCGATGGTCGCGTCGACCTTGTGGCCGGGCAGCTGACCGCCCTCGCCGGGCTTGGCACCCTGCGCCACCTTGATCTGCATCATGTCGGAATTGACGAGGTATTCGGCCGTGACGCCGAAACGGCCCGAGGCGATCTGCTTGATTGCCGAGCGTTCCGGGTTCTTGCCGCCGCCAGGCAGCGGCAGATAGCGGTCGGCCTCTTCGCCGCCCTCGCCGGTGTTCGACTTGCCGCCGATCTGGTTCATCGCGCGCGCCAGCGTGGTATGCGCTT
>NZ_RZOM01000139.1:0-8700 GCF_003999175.1 Mesorhizobium sp. M7A.F.Ca.ET.027.03.2.1
GTTCAACCGGTCGATCGGAGACCTCAACGGGCGCGTGCCGAAGGTCCTGCGCATCGGCTGCTTCGAGCCGTTCGGCGCGCTGTTCATGCCGGAGATGCTGCGCAGCTACCTCGACAGCGTCGGCGATGTCGAGATCGACCTTGTCGAGGCCGACCAGGTCCAGTTGCAGGAACGGCTTGTCGCTGGCCAGATCGATCTGGCCATTCTCTACGACATCGGTCCAATCGGTATCGACAGCGTCACCCGCATCTGCAAGGTACCGGCGCATGCCGTGCTCAATGCAGACGATCCCCTTGCCGCGCGCGACGGCATCTGGCTGGCGGAACTGGCGGCACGGCCGCTGGTGCTGCTCGACCTGCCGCACACGGCGACCTATCTCCTGACCCTGTTCGACGTGCTGGCGAAACGACCGGAGGTGCGCTTTCGCACGCGCTCTTACGAAACGGTGCGCTCGGCCGTCGCATCCGGCTTCGGCATGGCCGTCCTCAACATGCGGCCGATCGGTCGCGCCACCGCCGATGGCGAGGAGATCGTTCGAAGACCAATCCTCGATGAACTGCCGCCACCCACGCTGATCGTCGCCGACATGTACGGTTCGGCAAAGCCACTCTTCGTGCGTGTCTTCATCGACATGTTCCATCGCTTTTTCAGCGCGGTGGGCCCTTCGGGCTTTTCGGTGACGACGCCGGAGCGCGAACCTTTTCTACTGGTCGCCAGGGACGATGGCTGAGCCGCCCCCCTGGCGTTGCGGACATTTACAGGACCGGCATTGCAACCGCGCCGGAGGCGCGGGTTCCTGATCGAGATGTTCGAGATCGGCGGGCGGCTCGGCGACAACTCTTCGGTGCGCGCCCACGTTTCACCAACACCAATGCTCGGTCGCCTGCTCGCAGGTTGGAACGGAGGGTACTTTTCGAGACGGCTTGGGCACGCCGTCGAACGCCGCAAAGTGCAAGAAATCGCCCAATTGGTCCCGATAGTTGGTGAACCCTGGAAAAATTCTTGCGGCGATTTCCCTTTAGAACCAAAGCGTAATTTTTTGACGGCTCTGGTCGGTCTCTTATGGGGCTATGGAAACATCCTAGTGTAATTTCAATTAGTTATAGGCTGTTTGAACAATCGAGTGGGAGTAGGGGTTAGCGTAGTCGGGAGTGCTCCGGCGTAGTTTCTCGCAAAAAACGACGCGCTTTAAGTCTTTGTTTTCGTGCATGTCGTTGTCCCAAACCGGAACTTTTGGGCGACATGCATTAGCCTACCGTCAGCGCATGCCCGCATTTGCGAGATTGGCCGCCGGTGTGTCTTGAGATCGCCTCATCGGCTGACCGCAATCAGAATTCTAGGCGATGCCGCCCAAAAGTTCCTCCGCCCTGGAAACAGCGGCCGCCTGATGTGGCTGCAAGGGTTGGCCGGCATAGCTTTCGAAGACCGGCAGGAACGGGTCGTCGATATGCGTCCTGATGCCGGACAACTGCTCCATCACCGCCAGGCCACAGTAGGGAACGTAGGAGGCGGAATAGCCGCCTTCGTGCGACATCATCAGGCGCCCGCCGCAGAGGTCGTCCGCCGCCTGCATCAGCATCCGCGTCATGTCGCGGTAGCTGCCGCTATGCAGCATCATGCGCCCCAGCGGATCGGCCGCCGAGGCGTCGAAGCCCGACGGCACGACGATAAGATCAGGCTTGTAGCGATTGAGCGCCGGCAGCACGACGCGTTCGAACACGGACATGTAAACGCCGTGGCCGCAGCCGGCCGGCAGCGGTACATTGATGTTGTAGCCTTCGCCCTTGCCCTCGCCGCGTTCGTTGTGAAGACCGCTGTCATGTGGATAAAGCCCGTCCTGATGGATCGAGATGGTCAGTACCGACGGGTCCGAATAGAAGGCGGACTGGGTGCCGTTGCCGTGATGAACATCCCAGTCGACGCAGGCGACCCGCTCGAAGCCATGTTTGGCCCGGTTCTTCAGGATAGCGACCGGAACGTTGCCGAACAGGCAAAAGCCCATGCCTTGCCCGCGCTCGGCATGATGGCCGGGCGGTCGTACCAGCGCATAGCCATTGTCGACCTCGCCGCTCAACACCGCATCCATCACCGCTGCCGTGCCGCCGGCGGCCAGACAGGCGATCTCGTAGCTGCCATGGCCGAAGGGGGTGAGATAGCTCGCATCGCCGCCGCGCCCATCACTAAGCAGCTTGATACGGCTGATGTAGTCGCGGTCGTGGAACAGGGCGAGGTCATCCTCGCTCACCGCGATGGAGGCGATTTTGGACAGTTTCTCGGTCAGGCCCGAAACCTCCATCAGATTGCGGAATCGGCGTTTCGTGTCGGCATTCTCCGCATGCTCGCCCGGCTCGATGGTCAGGCTCGGCTGAAAGAACTGCGCGGCATTGCCGGTCTCGTGCCAGAGATAGAGTTCGTGGAAATTCCAGCCTGTCGTCATGTTTTGTCTCCTAGCCCGCCAGGATCATTGACGCGGCGCGTTCGGCGATCATGATCGTCGGCGCGTTCGTGTTGCCCGACACCATTTTCGGAAAGACCGAGGCGTCGGCGATGCAAAGCCCGTCCAGCCCATGAACCTTCATCGACGTCGGATCGACGACGGCCATCGCATCTGAACCCATGCGGCAGGTGCTGGTCGGGTGATAGAGCGTCGTGCAGTGGCCGCGTATATAGTCGGCGATCTCGGCGTCGCTCTCGCATTCGGCGCTCGGCGTGATTTCGCCGGCGAGCATTTCGGCAAGCGGCGACTGCGCCGCGATGCGCCGGCTGATGCGGATGCCTTCGACCAGCGTGGCGATGTCCGAGCCATCCTCGTCGCTGATGAAGTAACGTGGGTCGATCGCCGGATATTCGATCGGATTGGCCGAGCGCAGGCGAATCTCGCCGCGGCTGTCTGGCCGCTGCAGCGTGGTGTGCAGCGTGATGCCGGGTCTGGACGAAAGGAACCGAACATAGTCTCGATGCGGGCTGATGGCGCCGTAAAGCTGCAGGTCCGGCTCGATATCGGGCCGGCTCTTGACGAAGCCGCCCGCCGCCACCCAGGGTGAGGAACGCGGGCCGCTGCGCGATGTCTGCCATTCGGCGAAGTCGCGCTGCAGCGTCTCGTCGGTCCAGGCGCCGACGCCGATCTTGTCCTTGGTATAGAAGGTGATCGGAATGTTGATGTGGTCCTGCAGATCCTTGCCCACGCCAGGCAGGTCGTGCACGGGAGCAACGCCGACCTGGGCGAGTTCGTCGGCCGGCCCGATGCCCGAAAGCAGCATCAGCTGGCAACTGCCAATCGAGCCCGAGGACAGCACCACCTCGCTGTCGGCGAAAGCGGTCTCAGGTTCGCCATTGACGAGATAGCGGATGCCCTTGACCCGGCCCTTCTCGACGACCAGGCCCGTCGCCAGCACACCGGTTTTCACGGTCAGGTTGGGTCGTTCCAGCGCCGGGCGCAGATAGGCCTTGCCGGTGCCCCAGCGTTCGCCATTCTTGATGGTGAACTGGAACAGGCCGACGCCTTCCTGCTCGACGCCGTTGAAATCGCGGTTCTGCTTGTAGCCTGCGGCCTTGCAGGCCTCGATCCAGGCAAGCTCGTTGGGATCGACATGTCCGACATTGCCGATACGCAGCGGCCCGTCGGCGCCGTGCAGCGGGTCGTTGCCGAGTTCGGCATTGCTTTCACTGGCCTTGAACACCGGCAGCACGTCAGCCCACGCCCAGCCGGGGCAGCCCATCGCCGCCCAGCCATCATAGTCGGACGGCAGGCCGCGAATATAGATCATGGCGTTCAGCGCGCCGGAGCCGCCGATCATCTTGCCGCGCGGCCAGAACACCCGCCTGCCGCGGCAGCCGGCCTGCGGCTCGGTGTAGTAGCCCCAATCGACTTCCGTGTTGAACATGGTCGGCCAGTCCGACGGCACGTCCGAGGCGAGCGGCGCCTCGCGCCCGGCCTCCAGCAGCAGCACCTTGCGGGCAGGATCGGCGCTGAGCCGGTTTGCCAGCACGCAGCCGGCCGAGCCGGCGCCCACTATGATCGTATCGAACATCGTCAGTCTCTCACTTTCCGGCCGGGGTCGGGCTTTGCACAATGCTGCTTGCTGCTGGCTTGCTGTCGGGGCTGGCGCGACGGCGCCCGAGCCAGTCGATGAGATCGCCAAAACGGCCGACCAGCCCCTTGGGCATCAGCACCACCGACAGGGCGATGATCAGGCCGAGCCCGAGCGTGCGGAACTCGCCGCTCTCTCGCATCAACTCGTCAGCCAGCACCAGCACCACCGTCCCGACCAGCGGTCCCCAGAACGTGCCGACGCCGCCGACCACGACGATGGCGATGATGAACATAAGTTGCGACATCGACAGCACACCGGGGCCGATCGCCTGGAAATGCGCGGCATAGAAACCGCCGGCCAGCCCGGTGAAGAAGGCGGAGATGCCGAACACCAGAAGCTGCGCCTGGAAGCGGTTGACGCCGCGGGCCACCGCATAGCCCGGATTGTCCTTCAGCGCCCGGAAAGCAAGGCCGATCGGGCTTTTGACGATCGCGTAGGTGAAGACCATGGTGAGCGCGAACAGCACCGCGATGATGGCGTAATTGCCGACCAGCCACTGCGCTCGGAGCAAGGCCCTGGTGCCGAGGTCGCCGAAGCGGGCAAAGCCGACGGCGCCGCCGGTGAACTGGCGGCAGACGGAGCCGACCATGACGAAACATTCGGTGTCGGTGACGATCAGCAGATACATCGTCTGGGCGATCGCCAGCGTCAGCAGCGCCACATAGACGCCGGTCAGGCGAAGGCAGGCGAGGCCGACGACCAGCGAGAACAGCACGGCGCCCAGCGCGCCAGGCACAAGTGCTGCCCAGACGTTCCAGCCGAAATAGAAGCAGAGCATCGCCGTCGCATAGCCGCCGAAGGCAAAGATCGCCATTTGCGCCAGCGAGAAGATGCCCGAGAAGCCGAACAGGAGGTTCCACTGCGAGGCGATCGTCGCATAGAACAGCGCCAGCACGATCTGGCCAAGGATGTAGCGGCTGTCGACCAGGAACGGCAGCGCGATCGCCGCCGCGATCAGCATCAGGCTGATGGCAAGATCAGTCCTGGCCGAGCGGGACATGGAGAAACGGGGCAGGGGACGTGTCTCTGTCATGATGACCCTCACATGCGCCGGATTTCGGCGTGGCCGAAAAGGCCGGACGGCCGCCAGATCAGCACGGCAATGACGACGAACAGCAGCGATGGAAAGCCCCACCTGGCGCCCAAGGCGTACTGGACGAAGGATTCGAGCAACGCCAGCCCAAGTGCTGCTGCGATGGCGCCCGGCAGATTGCCGAGACCGGCGACCACGCACATGATGAAGGCCTTCAGCATCGGGTCGTTGCCGAGTGGCGGCGACAATTGCGTCATCGACGAGACCATGACGCCGCAGATGCCGGCGAGCGCGCCCGAGAGCATCAGCACCTGCAGGTAGACGCGGTTGACGGCGACGCCCATGAGTTGCGCCGCGTCGCGGTTCTGCGCCGTCGCCCGGATCGCACGACCCATCCGCGTGCGGCCGAGCGCCGCCGAGACGACCACCATCATGACGACCACCACCGCGATGATCAGAAGGTTTTGCCAAGGCAGCGTCAGCGGCCCCAGGCGCAGGGCGCCGGCGATCGAAACCGGCTGCTTCAGCGGCTGCCCGCCATAGGTCATGAGGATGGCATTCTCGAGGGCGATGCCGATGCCGACCGTGGCGATCATGACGTTGGCTTCGAATGTCGATTTGTCGTTCTGCAGGAGATTGCGAACGATCGCGAAATAGAGGATGGCGCCGGCCAAAGCACCCGCGCCGATAGCACCGGCGAAACCGATCGCGACCGGCAGGCCGAGCGAGGTGATCACCGTGAAGGCGACGTAGCCGCCAAGCGTCAGCATCGCCGCATGGGCCATGTTGAGCATGCCCATCGAACCCCAGACCAGCGACAGCCCGACCGTCGCCAGCGCATAGAGCGCGCCCGAGGTGAAGCCGGCGACGAGAATGGCCATGAGAACGTCGGTCATGGCGTCAGCCTCCGAGATACGTTGCGAGGAGTTCGTCGCGCGCCATCAGTTCGGCGGGCTTGCCTGACCAGACGATGGCGCCGTCGTCGAGCAGATGCAGGCGGTCGGCGAGGTCCTCGACCCGGGCCGGGTTCTCCTCCACCAGCAGGATCGTGCGCCCAGCCTTGCTCAGTTGCGAAATGACGTCGTAGACCTGATCGATGATCAGTGGCGCGAGGCCAAGCGACGGCTCGTCGATCAAAAGGATGCGCCCGCCCATCATCAGGCCGCGGCCTATGCCGACCATGCGCCGTTCGCCGCCCGACAGGCTCGAGGCGATCTGGTTGCGACGGTCGGCAAGCTTCGGCAGAAGCGCGTAGACCTCGTCCAGCCGACGCGCGATCTCGGCCTTGTCCGGCGCGAGATAGCCGCCCATCAAAAGGTTTTCGAGCACGCTCATCTGCGCGAACAGCATATCGCCCTGCGGCACGTGGGCGACGCCCAACATCGCCGTCTCATGCGGCTTGCCGGACAGGCGCCGGCCGTCGATGCTGATCTGACCGCCGCGCAGCGGCACCAGGCCGGAAATGGTCTTGAGCAATGTCGACTTGCCATGGCCGTTCGGGCCGACGACGGTGACGAATTCACCGGCATGAACGGTCAGCGAAATGCCCTTGAGCACGTCGAGTCCGTCATAGCCGCAGACGACGCCGTCGAGTTGCAGGACAGGTGGTTTTGCGGCTGCGCCCGTCATGGCGTTCCCCCCACCGCCGGATTCGTCGCGGCAGCTTGCTCATCGAAGAATTTCTTCAGCCGTTTCTGCGTGCCCTGGCCGAGATAGGTTTCGACAACGGTCTGGTCCTCGGCGACCTTGTCCGGCCGGCCTTCGAATATCACCTTGCCATGGTGCATGATGATCACGCGGCTGGAGAGCGCCAGGAGAAAGCGCATGACGTGCTCGATCAGGACGATGGTCAGTCCCTGGTCGCGCAGTTTCAGCACCATCGCCATGATCTGGTCGATCTCGGCGACGTTGAGCCCGCCCACCGGCTCGTCGAGGAAGAGCATTTTTGGCCGGGTGGCGATGGCGCCGGCAATCATCAGCAGCTTGCGGTCGAGCACCGGCAGCCGCGCCACGGTCTCGTCGGCCTTGGCCGCAAGCCCGACGAAGTCCAGCGCTTCGATCGTTGCCTGCCGGACATCCTCGCCAAGGCGGAAGCCGGCCAGCCTTCGCCGCTGCCGGCCGAAATACGCGGCGATCTCGATGTTTTCGCGAACGGTCAAGCTGTCGAAGGCGGCATTGAGCTGGAAGGTGCGGGCGATGCCGAGTTGGCAGATGCGGTCGGCCGGAAGCGCCGAAATGTCGGTGTCGCCGAAATGCACCCGGCCGCCACTGGCCGGCGTGATCCCGGTCACCACGTCGAAGAAAGTTGTCTTGCCGGCGCCGTTTGGCCCACCAATGCCAACGATCTCGCCCGCATTGACCACCATCGACACGCCGTCGACGGCGGCCAGCGAGCCGAACCGTTTGACCACACTGTCACAAACCAGCATCGGACCGGCGGCCTCAGTCATATTTCTCACCCAATGGAGCCGGTCGGGCAAACGGCCCGGCCGGTGTCGTTGGTTTCATTTCCGCGTCCGGTCACTTGATCCATGGCGGCAGGATGAAGCTGTCCGTGGCATAGAGCACCGGCGCGATCAGCTTCGGATCGGTTTTGTAATCCTGATGCTGCAGGAACTGGTGCGGCATGCCAAGCGACGGATCGGCTACCTGCGTCGGATAGCAGAAGGCCGATTGGCCGGCCGGATCGGCCCGGTAGGTGCCGTTGACCCCGCGATAGACCAGGCGCTTCATCGCATTGGCCACCTTGGTGGTCTGCGCCTTGTCCATCGGTTCGCCTGGACCACCGGCGATTGCCGCGGCAAGCGCCCACATCCACAGGCCGTCATAGGTCTGCGATCCCGTGATGTAGGCCGAGTTCGGACCGAATTTGGCCCGGTAGCTCTCGCGGAACGGCTTGGAGAAATCGTCCGGCAGGCAGCCGATCACCGTCGAATAGACGACGCCGTTGACCGCCTCGCCGCCGATCTCGCGGAAAGCCGGCAGCGATGGTCCGTACTGCATGTAGATCAGGCTGTTGATCGGCTCGGCGAGGAACTGGACCATGAACTGCGCCAGGTCCTGCGGCAGGAAGTGCGTGACCAGGATCGCCGCCGGCGGGTCCTGGCGAAGTTTCGCCAGCGTCGGTCCCCATTGGTTGGTCGGGAACGGAACGGTCTCGAACAGACTAACCTCGAAGCCGTATTCGGCGGCCTTGTCGCGGATCGCGTTGGCGATGACGATCGAATATTCGTTGGCAGACGGGATGATGGCGATCTTCTTGTTGGGCGCCTTCCATTTGCCGTCCGCGGCAAGCGTCTTGAGGAAGTTCAGGCAGCCCGGTCCATACCAGAACTCCGGCGGATCGCCCTGGAAGGAGCTGTAATAGCGGGCGGGGTCGGTCTTGAACTTCTCATTGTGCGAAATCAGCGTGTTGTAGTGCATCATGATGACGTCGTTGTCGGCGGCGACGTCCATCTCGATCATGTTGGTGCCGAGATTGTAGCCATTGATGATGACCGGCGCCTCGAAGCGGTCGATCAGGCGCTGCATCGACTGGCTGACGAGGTCGGCGCCCATTTCCTTGGTGTCTTC
>NZ_RZOM01000013.1:0-19225 GCF_003999175.1 Mesorhizobium sp. M7A.F.Ca.ET.027.03.2.1
GTCCCACACCGCATTGACCTCGTCGAAATCCCTGATGTCGTCCAGCCACATCTGCACATGAAGGATGCGGGTCTTGTCCGTGCCCGCCTTGCCAAGCAGCGCATCGATCTTGCCGAGCACCTCGCGCATCTGGTCGGCCGCGGACTGGCCGGGCCTCGCGACCTGGCCGGTGAGGTAGAGCGTGCCGTTATGGATGACGCCATGGTGGATGCGGGTATCGAAGTCGAAGCGCTGGATGTCGCTCACTGGCGGGATATTGATCACTGGATTATCCTTGTCAGATAGCCGGCGTTTGCCGGATGGGATTTCCCTGCAGATATTGTGCGTAAGGCGCCTGAACCAGCCAGCCGGCGTCGACCGGCAAGGTGACGCCGGTAATCGAAGCAGCGCGCTCCGAGCAGAGGAACAATGCCGCCTCGGCGACATCGCGCGGCTCGACGAAGCGTCGCAGTGCCGTGGTGGCCTGTATGGCTTCGGGGTTGCGTTCGCCCCTGGCGATCTTGGTCTTCAAACCATCGGAAAGTGTATAGCCAGGGGCGACCGCATTGACGCGAACGCCATGCGGGCCGAGTTCGGCGGCGAGGATCTGGGTCAGGGCCAGGACCGCATGCTTTCCCGGCGTGTAGGCCGGCAGCGACAGCGGCGCGAAAGAGGCGAGCGAGCCGACATTCAGGATCGCGCCTCGCCGGGCGGCCGACATCAGCCGGCCAAACACCTGGCACCCCAACAGCGTGCCGCGATAATTCACCCGCCACATCTTCTCGTCCTCGTCCAGATCCTGATCAAGGACGTACTTGCCGCTCTGCAAGATGCCGGCGCAGTTGACGACGACGTGAGGCGTGCCGAACCCGTCGCTGACAATCCGTGCCAGAGCCTCGACTGAGCCGCTATCTGCGACATCTGTCTGGACAAACAGCGCACGCGGCGCGCCCGCCGCCTGACAGGAGCCGGCCGCCTCATTGCCCCTCGTCGCATCCCGGCCGGAGACGACCACATGATAACCGTCTTCTGCGAAGCGCTGCGCGATAGCGCGTCCGATGCCGGAGGTGCCGCCGATGACGACGGCAGTCGGTGTCTCAGCCATGGCCGCGGTCCTTGCCTTCGATGTCGAAGAATTCGGACATCGCCCGGACCTGGAAATCCATCATCGGGCGTCCCGGTTGAACGCGGCAGCCGATCCCCTTGGCCGCCCGCAGCAGAGCGGTTTCCGCAGGCTCCATGATGATGTCCACGACCGTCATATCCGGGGTCAGCCGGCTGACGTCAAGCGGCAGCGGATCGCCGGCATGCATGCCGACAGGCGTGGCGTTGATCGCCATATGCATGCCGGAAGGCTCGGCCTCTCCGACCTGGATGCGGCATTTCGGGAACGCGCGGCCAACCAGCGCCGCCAGTTTCCCGGCGCGCGCCGTATCGATGTCGGTAAGGCGGATTTCGTCGGCGCCGGCTTCCGCGAGACAATAGGCGAGCGAGGCACCGGCGCCACCGGCACCGACTTGAAGAATGCGGCGGCCGGCGATCTGATGTCCGTTCGCCTTGAGCGCATCGATGAAGCCGACGCCGTCGAAATTGTCGGCATACCAGCTGCCATCCGGCAGCCGTCGCACCGAGTTGGCGCTTTCCACCCGCGCGGCGCGGTCATGCGCGGCGGAGCATTTGTGGTAGACCGCAACCTTGTACGGCACCGAGATGATCACGCCCCTGATATTCTCGGCTGCCGTGATGCCGGCCCAGAAGGTCTCGAAATCCTCCGGGCGGCAGCTCAAGGGCACCATGAGGCTGTCAAGGCCCTTCTGCTCGAAGATCTCGTTGAATATGCCGGGACTCTTGGCATGGGCCACGGGATGGGCCAGCATCACGAAGATCTCGGCCTTGCCGGTTCCGCGCATCGGTTTTTACTCCTTTTCTTTTGACAGTTCGTGGCCGCCGAGGATCTCCAGCGCCCGGACGAGAGACGAGTGATCGGCCTCGGCGCCACCTGGATGGGCCGAACAGGCATTCATCAGTTGCTGCGCCATGGCGGTGTTCGGCAGCGCCACGCCAAGGGCGCGGGCACTGTCAAGGGCCAGGTTGAGATCCTTCTGGTGGAGCTTGATGCGAAAGCCTGGGGCGAAGGTCCGGTCGATCATGCGCTGGCCATGCACTTCCAGGACGCGGGAAGCGGCGAAGCCACCCATCAGGGCGCCGCGAACCTTCGCCGGGTCGCACCCGGCCTTGCTGGCGAAGACAAGCGCTTCGGCCACGGCCTCGATGTTGAGCGCAACGATGATCTGGTTGGCGATCTTGCAGGTCTGCCCGGCGCCATTCTGCTCGCCGATCAAAGTGACGTTCTTGCCGAGTGTCTCAAAGATCGGCAGCGCCCGCTCGAACTCGGCGGCCGGGCCGCCGACCATGATGGTGAGGCTTGCCGCCTTGGCGCCGACCTCGCCGCCCGAGACCGGGGCGTCGAGGTAGCCGGCTCCCTTCTCTCGCAGTTTCGCCGCGAACGCCGCCGTGGCGATGGGGCTGATCGAGCTCATGTCGATGACCAGCTTGCCGGCTGACAGTCCTTCCAGGACGCCGTCCTCGCCCAACAGGACGCGTTCGACGTCAGGCGTGTCGGGCAGCATGGTGACGACGATCTCGGACCCCCGTGCCACTTCGGCGGCGGACGCGACCACCGATGCGGTCAGGCCCTGCGGCAGAGGGGAGCGATTGAGAACGGTGACGATCTCATGCCCGGCATCGGCCAGGTGACGCGCCATCGGTGCTCCCATGACGCCAAGCCCGATGAACCCGATCCTCATTCTCCAGCTCCCATTCGAAAGTCCGTACATCGCATCTTGCAGCGTTTTGTAGCCATATGATATAGGACATCATACAAATTTCAACCAGATGATTGGAGACGATCGCAAGATGCAAGAACGCCTCAACACGCTGAAAGCCGCCACCGCGGCTGGCCGGGCTCACATCGGCATCTGGTGCTCGCTGGCTTCGGCGCTCACCACGGAGATCGTCGCCGGCTCTGGAGCCGATTGGGTTCTGATCGACGGCGAGCACAGCCCCAACCATCTGCGCAGCATCATGGCGCAGCTTCAGGTGATGGGCGGCTTCGACAGCGAGGCTGTCGTCAGGCTGCCCTCCGACGATCCCAATCTGATCAAGCAGGCGCTGGATATCGGCGCACGCAGCCTGATGATCCCCAATGTACGAACCGCCGATCAGGCCCGCGCCATCGTCGCGGCCATGACCTATGCGCCCGGCGGATTTCGCGGCTTCTCGGTCGGTCACCGCGCCAACGCCTTCGGCCGCATCGCCGGCTACCACGCCAAGGCGCGTGAGCAGCAACTTCTCGCCGTGCAGATCGAGGATCAATTGGGCGTGGCGAATGCCGCCGAGATCGCGGCGGTCGACGGCGTCGACGTTCTCTTCGTCGGTCCCGGCGATCTTTCCACCAATATGGGCGCGATGGGCAATCCCGGCGCGGCACATGTCCAGGAGGCAATCTCGTCCGTGCGCAAGGCCGCGACGGCGGCAGGCAAGGCAAGCGGCATCCTGGCGCCGGCGAAGGCCGATGCCGACCGCTACCTTGCCGAAGGCTTCACCATGGTTGCCGTCGGTTCGGACCTTGGCCTTCTTGCGCGGGGCTCGGATGCCCTGATCGCTTTGTTCAACCAGTAGCTTGGAGTCGGAGCCATGGGGATCCCGCCTTACAAAGCGCCATCGCGCAACGCCTACGACATCGTCATCGTCGGCGGAGCGGTTGTCGGCTCGTCCACGGCCTACTGGCTGAGCCAGGCGCTGGGCAGCGGTGCCTCGATCCTCGTGGTCGAGCGCGATAGCAGTTACGAGTTTTCATCGACGGCGCTGTCCACCAGCGCGATCCGGCAGCAATATTCCAATCCGATCAATGTGAAGATCAGCCAGTTCGGCATCGAGATCATCCGCGGATTTCAGGAGCGTATGGCACCTTTCTACAAGGACGAACCGGCGCCCGACCTCGGCTTCAAGGAGCATGGATATCTTTACTGCTGTTCACCCGACGGCGTCGAAGCGGCCCGCGAGCGCGTCGATCTGCAGCGCAGTTTTGGGGCCCACACAGTGTTCCTCGAGCCGGGCCCGCTGAAGGATCGCTTCCCCTGGCTCAATGTGGAGGATCTCGGTGGCGGTTCCTGGGGGGCTAGGGAAGAGGGCTGGTTCGATTCCGTGGGGCTGATGAACGGTTTCCGCCGCGCCGCCCGCGCCAGCGGCGTCGAGTATATCGACAATGCAGCGACAGGGCTGGATATTGCCGATGGACGGGTCATCTCGGTGCGCCTCGCGACCGGACAGACGGTTCGTTGCGGAACATTGGTCAACGCCGCGGGCCCGCGCGCCCAGCAGGTGGCAGCCATGGCCGGCCTGTCGATCCCGGTCGCGCCCTACAAGCGCTACAGCTTCGTCTTCGCCAGCGCCAACCCGATCCCCGGCCGGATGCCCAATGTCATCGACCTTTCCGGAACATTCGTGCGTCCCGAAGGCGAGCTTTTTCTCACCGGCAACACGCCGCAGGGCGACGGACCGGCCGGCTACGACGACTTTGAAATGCATCATGAAGAGTTCGACGACCACATCTGGCCGGCACTCTGGCACCGCATTCCGTCTTTCGACGCACTCAAGGTCCAGACCAGTTGGACCGGCCACTACGAGTACAACATGCTCGACCACAACGGCATCGTCGGCTTCCACCCGCAGGTGACCAATTTCATGTTTGCCAACGGCTTCTCGGGGCACGGGCTGCAACAGTCGCCAGCCGTGGGCCGGGGAGTTTCAGAACTTATCGTTCACGGGGCTTTCCAGACGCTCGATCTGTCGCCATTCTGTTACGAGCGCATAGAGCGCAACGAGCCGTTCCTCGAGGAAGCGGTGATCTAGGGCGAGACGATCGACCACCCCGTTTTGATTTGGCGATGCAATTGACTACGGGACGTCGGTCGTGTTCGAGATTGCACCAAGCACAAGCGCCCCGGTTGTCCTCCTGGCCTCGAGATCGCGATGAGCGTCGGCAGCCTGCGCCAGATCATATTGCCTGGGCGCGCCTATCTTGATCACACCTAGGTGCAAACTGGCGGAGAGAGCGGGATTCGAACCCGCGTTACGGTCTCCCGTAAACACACTTTCCAGGCGTGCGCCTTCAACCACTCGGCCACCTCTCCGTCCATGCATGTCGCGTCGGCCGGTTTTGCCGCGCGGATTGGGGAGATGCACCTCCCTTGGGGCAAGGCGGAACTTCCGCCGTCGGCGCCGCCAACCAGCGAACGCCCTTCCCCGCACCTGAGCCGTCGAAGCAACAGGCGCGGGGCTCATCTAGTCGATCCGGCGCCGAATGCCAAGCCATAACGGCAGTCTATTCGCTTTGCCGGCCACACAGTGTTTCACAACGCGGCCGGCATGCCCGTTTTTACGGGCGCCGCCGCTGCAATGGTGTGCACAGGCACGACCGCCGGGCCGGCCGCCCTTGACTTCCCCCGAAGTTGCCTGTCGGGTGCCGAGGCTTTGCGGGGGCATCGTGCGCACATGACATCGAGCAATGGACAGACGCCAGTCAGGCGGCCGGACAGCGGGCTTTCCTTCGTGCCGGTGGGCTGGCTCGTCTTCGTCATGGCGTGGTCGGTCTACGGCCTGATCTCCGTCTGGCCCGCGGTCGGCGCCACCGGCCTGCCAGACAGCGTGTTTTACCTTGTCTATGGCGGGCTCGCCGTCGACATCGTCACCATCCTGTGGGGGCTTTACCTGCTCGGCCTCGCCTTCGGCCGCTCGGCCCGTTTCCCGCGCCAGTTCACCATCTGGCAGGTCGCCACAATCATCTGGCTGGTGGCCTGGCAGGCCTGTGCACTGACGATTTCGGATTTCGTCTTTTCGGGCCAGGCGCTTGCCATCACCGCTGCTCAAATCGCCATCGGGTTCCTCTGCATCTATCTGCTGCGCCGTGGATCCGAAGCCGATGCCGTTTATGTCAATCCGGAAACCGAAAGCCCGCCTGTCTTCGTCTCGGTCGTCGCCGCGCTGCTCGGCATCGTCCTGGGCGCGGTCATCGGCGCCGTGGGCGGATTCGCCATCGGCTCGGTGATCGCTGATGCCACCAAGATGAGCTGTTTCGAGGGCGCCTGCGGCTATTTCGCCGTGTTCACCGGCTTGGCCGGCCTGGTGATCGGCGCCATTGGCGGCGGCGTTTTCGCCGTCTGGCGTGTCCATCGGCGCAAAAGGAAGCCGGCCGCATAATTCGCGCAGAGCAACGAATCCGGGTTCACCCGGTCTTTGAAGACTTGGCCGGCACGTCGGTTTGCGAGGCACCAAACGCAAAAACCCGCCTGTGCGGCGGGTCGTCGGCGCAAGTCAGCACCATGTCGAAATTGTTAGCATAGCTGCCCTCACATGTCAATGAAAAGCTACCCGACCGACTGTCGTCCGGCCTTCTGTTGACCTGAGTTTGGAGTCTGCAAATTCGCGTATGGCGATTGCGATCCAGCCATGCGCATTCTATCTCTGAAAGGCCCCTCGGGAGGGGACCAGCCCGGAGGAGGGTTCTGATGTTTCGCTTCGTCTTTCGTCTTGCCGCAATGATCGCGCTGTCGATTTCCGTCATCATGGCGGTGCTCGACGCGACACGCACCGTGGCGGCCTCCGTGCTGGTGCTGACCCCGCTCAACACCAGTTGGCTGGCGGTCTCGCCCGACACGAGGGCCGCCTTCGAAACCTTCATCCGAACCAAGGCCAGCCCGCTGCTGTGGGACGGCGCCGTCGCCTGGGTGCTGAACCAGCCGGGCTTCGCCGTGTTCGCGGTGCTGGCTTTCCTGCTCTATGCGATAGGCTACAGGCGGCCACCGCGTGCTGGGCAGTTCGCCGCCACCTAGAGCATCGGACCCAAAAGCGGTTGCCGGTTTTGGGAATCCGATGCTCAAACAAAGCCGCCGTCATGCGGCTTCTTGCGTTTCACCCGGAGAGGAGCCGCGCATGTTCTTTCTCAGCGACATGCTGAACAAGAAGCTCAATCTGCCGAAGCCCTCCGAGGCCCTGCCGGGCCGCGCCAGGGCGATCCCGACCGCATCCAGGCACAAGGTCTTGAAAAGATCGCTCAAGGGTCCTTATCCCGAGAGGCTGGAGACGGCGATGTTCGGACTGGGCTGCTTCTGGGGTGCGGAGCGGCTGTTCTGGCAGATCGAAGGCGTCTGGGTCACGGCCGCCGGCTATGCCGGCGGCTTCACGCCCAATCCGACCTATCAGGAGACCTGCACCGGGCTTACCGGCCATGCCGAAGTGGTGCTGGTGGTCCATGACCCCGAGATCGTCTCCTATGCTGGGCTTCTGAAGCTGTTCTGGGAAAGGCACGACCCCACGCAGGGCATGCGCCAGGGCAATGATGTCGGCACCACCTATCGCTCCGCGATCTACACGAGCGACGAGGCGCAATTGCGGGCGGCGAGCGCCTCGCGCGATGCGTATGAGACCTCGCTGCGCGGTGCCGGCCACGGCAGGATCACCACCGAGATCGCGCCGGCGGCCGAATTCTACTTCGCAGAAGCCGATCACCAGCAATATCTGGCGAAGAACCCTTACGGCACGTGCAACCTCAAAGGCACCGGCGTCGCTTGCGTCATCCCTGTCACCGCGTCCACGTAACACTTGGCGCAAGGACAAGCTGCGGTGCGGCTTGCCCGCATCAAGCTTTTCCAAAAGGTCAAAATTCCGCGTGAATTTTGTTTCGGGCCATGCCAGATTGCCGCCGAGCGGGAGGGAGTACACTCCTGGCTGACGTCGTATGCCTGCCGGAGAACCGGGCAGGCATGCGGTGCATAACGGAAAAAATAACCGACAGGGTGTGGATCACATGAAACGTATCGTTCTCGGCCTCCTGGCCGCAACCGCAATGGTTCTTCCGGCTTTCGCCGCGGATGTCCAGCCGGCCATCCTCTATGATCTCGGCGGCAAGTTCGACAAATCCTTCAACGAGGCTGCCTACAACGGCGCCGAGAAATTCAAGACGGAAACCGGCACGGCCTACGTCGAATTCGAGGTCTCCAATGCCTCGCAGCGTGAGCAGGCGCTGCGCCGCTTCGCCGAGGACGGCCGCAACCCGATTGTCATGGCCGGCTTTGCCTGGACGGACGCGCTGACCAAGGTCGCCGCCGAATATCCCGACCTGAACTTCGCCATCATCGACGACCAGGTCGATCTGCCGAACGTGCGGTCGCTGAAGTTCAAGGAACAGGAGGGCTCCTACCGCGTCGGCATCCTGGCGGCGATGGCCTCTAAGTCCAAGAAGGTCTCCTTCGTTGGCGGCATGGATATCCCTCTGATCCGCAAGTTCGAATGCGGCTATGTCGGCGGCGCCAAGTCGGCGGGTGCGACTGATGTCATCCAGAACATGACCGGCGACACGCCGGCTGCCTGGAACGATCCGGCCAAGGGCGGCGAGATCGCCAAGACGCAGATCGACCAGGGCTCCGACGTGATCTACGCCGCGGCAGGCGGCACCGGCGTCGGCGTGCTGCAGGCGGCGGCAGATGCCGGCAAGCTCGGCATCGGCGTCGATTCCAACCAGAACGGCCTGCAGCCGGGCAAGGTGCTGACCTCGATGCTGAAGCGCGTCGACGTCGCCGTCTACACCGCCTTCATGGACGGCAAGAACGGCACCTTCAAGGGCGGAGTCGAGAATCTGGGCCTCAAGGAAGGCGGTGTCGACTACGCCATGGACGACAACAACAAGGCGCTGGTGACGGACGAGATGAAGGCGGCCGTCGAAAAGGCCAAGGCCGACATCATTGCCGGCAAGACCGAAGTGCACGACTATACGGCTGACAACGCTTGCCCCTATTGAGCGGCACGAACACACAGGCATGATCTGCAAACCGCCGGGCGCCAGCCCGGCGGTTTTTCTTTGCAGTAGAGCGAGTTGCAACGTAATATGAAAGGATATTGCGGAGTTAGGAGAATAAATGCCTCGGCATGAAAAAGTATTGACTGTGTTTGTCGCCTCACCATCTGATGTCTCGGACGAGAGATCGAAGCTCGAAGAGGTGATAAACGAATTAAATATTATGTGGAGTCGCGAGTTCGGAATTCGATTGGATTTGGTCCGATGGGAGACGCACTCATTTCCTGGAGTAGGCATCGACGCCCAAGATATTATCAATACGCAGATATCAGATGATTATGATATATTCATAGGTATCATGTGGTGTCGTTTTGGGACCCCTACCAAGCGCGCCGAATCGGGAACTATTGAAGAATTTCTGAGAGCGAAGACCCGCTATGACAAAGATCAATCGTCTATCAAGATGATGATATATTTCAAAGACGAGCCTCTATCTCCGAGTAAAATGAATCCAGAACAGCTTTCAAAAGTAAACGATTTTAGGGAATCTCTTGGAGAAGAAGGGTTCTTATACTGGTCTTTCAAGACACCCTTCGAATTCGAGAAATTTATCAGGATGCATCTGACGAGGCAAATTCAAAACTTTGCCGCTCGAGACAATTCTCATGAAAACCGAGACAAATTTGAAATAAGCACTGTGCAGATTTCGCATTCTAACATTGCAGCAGAATCTGCAAGCGATGACGATGACCTAGGCTTATTCGATCTTGCCGAAATATTTGAGAACAAATTTGCAGAGCTGACTGAGGCCACGGGCCGGATAGCTGAGGCCACATCGACCTTGGGAGAGAGGCTCCGAGCGCGAACATCCGAAACAACCGAATTGGCCAAGAACTCTGGCGGTAATATTGATCGAGTAAACGCCACTCGCATTATATCACTTGCAGCAGCGGACCTTGTTCAATATTCTGTGCGACTGGACGCCGAAATCCCCCTGTATAGAGAGTCGTTTGCCACGGCAATGGACTCTTTTGTCCGATATATTTCATTGGTTGGCGATATAAATAAAAATGATTCATCTTCGAATCAGGCCAACGATGCATTCAACTCAATCACCTCTCTTAAAAATAACCTTATACTGGCAAAAGGAATGATAAAAGATTTTCAAACAACGGTTTCTGAGTTGCCAAGAATGACAAGCGAGCTAAATAAAGCCAAGCGTAAAACTGTCTTGGCTATGGGAGAGTTGATAGATGAATTTACACAACAAGAGAATATCCTATCTGCTTCGGAGGCTGTTGTTCTAGATATAATTAGTGAGAGTAGAGCTAAAGTAAGTTAACGCAGCAACTTGCCCACCAGACAGCCCAGCGCGAACGCCACCATCAGCCCGGCGGCAACGACAACTCCGCGCCGGCCGCCAAGCGCGTGCACGCCAATGCCGTATGGTGGCCGGGACAGGCTTCGGATCACCGTGCGCGGTTTGACCTCATTGCCGCCGAGCTCGACGCTGCGCATCTGAGGTAACTCGGCTAGGCGTTGGGTAACCAGTTCCCAATGCCTGCCAGGCAGCAGGTCGCGTTTTCCGTAACGGTCGAAGAAATACATCTGCTCGGCAAGTCGCGCGACCGCGTCGCGGAAGGCGGGATCGACCTCCAGGTCACGTTCGGCCCGTTCGCGGTCTTTGTCGTTCATAAGACCGAGCACATATTCGCCGGCCCGCGCGATGCGATCGCTTTCACTGACCAAGGCGTGCACCTTCCCTTTTTCCTCACCAGTGCGGTGGCTTGGTTACCGGCACTTCATCTCCTGTCTGCTCCTCCAGCGCCAGGAAGCGATCCGTCAGCGCGTCGAGCTTGCGCTGCATGCGCTCGATCACTTTCCACTGCTCGGCGATCTGGCCGGACAGTTCCTCGATGGTCTTCTCCTGCTCGGCGGCGCGTATTTCCAGCGTCGTCAGCCGGTCGGCGGGCGTGATCATGTGAATTCCCCAGTCTCACCGCGATGTCGTTCACCGCGATGTCTTGCGCCGCGATGCGAATTTCGGCGCCGTCATACTAGCGAATGTGAAGGCCCCGGCCACGTTGCAAATTGACAAGCGCACCGGGATTTGTCGAGAGTGAACCGGCTCCGGCAATTGGCACGGGCGGAGCGTCATGCTAGGCGTTTTGACCAAGCGATAAAAAAATAAGAGTGGGACAGGCTGCATGGCGCAAGCCGCAATCGAGTTGATCGGCATCAACAAGAGTTTTGGTGCGGTGCGCGCCAACCGGGACATCAACCTTGAGATCGGTCGCGGCACGATCCACGGCATTGTCGGCGAGAACGGAGCTGGCAAATCGACGCTGATGTCGATCCTCTATGGATTCTACCAGGCCGACAGCGGCGAGATCCGCGTTGGCGGCCAGCCGGCCTCGATCAAGACCCCCAATGACGCCATCGCGCTCGGCATCGGCATGGTGCATCAGCACTTCATGCTGGTCGACAATTTCACGGTGCTGGAGAACGTCATCCTCGGCGCCGAAAGCGATGCGCTCTTGAAGAAGAGCATCGCCAAGGCGCGCTCCGAACTGGAGCGGCTGGAGCGTGAATACGGGCTGGAAGTCGATCCCGATGCAATCATCGAGGAATTGCCGGTCGGCCTGCAGCAGCGGGTGGAGATCCTGAAGGCGCTCTATCGCGGCGCCGAGATCCTGATCCTCGACGAGCCGACGGGCGTGCTGACGCCGGCCGAGGCCGACCACCTGTTCCGCATCCTCGGGCAATTGAAAGACCAGGGCAAGACGGTGGTGCTGATCACCCACAAATTGCGCGAGATCATGGCCATCACCGACACCGTGTCGGTGATGCGCCAGGGCACGATGGTGGCGACGCGCGAAACCAGGAAGACCACTGTCGAGGAACTGGCCGAGCTGATGGTCGGGCGGCGCGTGCTCTTGCGGGTCGAAAAGGGCGAGGCCGAGGCCGGCGCCGTCAAGCTCGCGGTCAAGAACCTGACGGTGAAGGATACGCGCGGCGTAACCATGGTCGACGACATCTCCTTCGATATCAGGGCCGGCGAGATCGTCGGCATCGCCGGTGTCGCCGGCAACGGACAATCCGAACTGCTCGAGGCGATTTCCGGCATCAGGCGTGCGGTGTCCGGCTCGGTCATGCTCGACGGCAAGCCGATCGACCTGACCGGTGCGGCCGACCCGGGCGAACTGCGCGACCGCGGCCTGGCGCATGTGCCGGAGGACCGCCATCACGTCGGCCTGGTGCTGGCCTTCGAGGAGAACGAGAATTCGATCCTCGGCTATCACGATGATCCCCCCTATTTGAAGGGGCCGTTCCTCAACATCGATGCCATCCGCAACGATGCCAGGGACAAGATCGCCAAATACGACATCCGCCCGGCCGACTGCCGGCTGAAGACCGCCAATTTCTCCGGCGGCAACCAGCAGAAGATCGTGCTGGCGCGGGAGATGGAACAGGACCCTGGTGTTCTGATCGTTGGCCAGCCGACACGCGGCGTCGATGTCGGCGCCATCGAATTCATCCACAAGCGCCTGATCGCCATGCGCGACCAGGGCAAGGCGGTGCTGGTGGTGTCGGTCGAGCTGGACGAGATCCGTTCGCTGTCCGACCGTATCCTGGTGATGTTTGCCGGCCGCATCGTCGGCGAGCGCGGTCCCGAAGCGACCGAGGGCGAACTCGGCCTGCTGATGGCTGGCATCGAGCACCAGGAGGCAGCACTTTGAGCGCGCCTTACGCCAAACTGCCGGCCTGGGCCGACTATGGCCTGATCCCGCTGATCAATCTGTTCGTCGCCTTCGTCGTCGCCGGCTTCGTCGTGCTTCTGGTCGGCGAGAATCCGTTGCGCGCAGCCGTCATCCTGGTCGAGGGCGCCTTCGGCAAAGGCACAGGCATCGCCTTCACCCTCTTTTATGCCACCACCTTCATCTTCACCGGGCTTTCGGTGGCGGTGGCCGCGCATTGCGGCCTGTTCAACATCGGCACCGAAGGGCAGGCCTACATCGCCGGCCTCGGCATCGCCATCGTCTGCCTGAGCTTCGACAGCACACTGCCATGGTGGCTGACCTTCCCGCTGGCGATCATTGCCGCGGCGGCGGTCGGCGCATTGTGGGCGCTCATCCCGGCCTATCTGCAGGCCAAGCGTGGCTCGCACATCGTCATCACCACCATCATGTTCAACTTCATCGCCGCCTCGATCATGGTTTACCTGCTGGTCGGCCCGTTGAAGCCAGCCGCCTCGCAAGCGCCGCAGACGCGTAACTTCCTCGCCGGCGCGGAATTGCCCAAGCTCAACTGGATCATCGAGCTGTTCGGCGCCAAGATCCGTTCGGCGCCGCTCAATGTCACCTTCCTGCTGGCGCTGGTCATGGCCTTCCTGGTCTGGCTGCTGATCTGGCGCACCAAGCTCGGCTATGAAATGCGCACCTACGGTCACAGCCCGAAAGCGGCACGCTATGCCGGCATCTCCGAAACCCGCATCATCATCACCGCCATGATGATCTCGGGCGGGCTGGCCGGCATGATGGCACTCAATCCGGTGATGGGCGATCAGCACAATGTCGCCATCGACTTCGTTTCCGGCGCCGGCTTCGTCGGCATCGCCGTGGCGCTGATGGGCCGCCTGCACCCTGTCGGCATCGTGCTGGCGGCGATCCTGTTCGGCATGCTCTACCAGGGCGGCGCCGAACTCGCCTTCGAGATGCCGGCGATCAGCCGCGACATGATCGTCATCATTCAAGGCCTGGTGATCCTGTTTGCCGGTGCCCTCGAGCACATGTTCCGGCCCTACATCCAGGCGCTGTTCGCCTCGTTCAGTCCGCGATCGGTGGGCATGGAAGCGGTCAAGGGGAAAGGTGCCTGAGATGGATGTGTTCAACGCGATCATCCAGACACTGGACTCCACCATCCGCCTTTCGGTGCCGCTGCTGCTTGCCTGCCTCGCCGGCCTCTATTCGGAACGCGCCGGCATCTTCGACATCGGTCTCGAAGGCAAGATGCTGGTCGGCGCCTTCGCCGGCGCGGCCGCCGCTTCCGTGTTCCATTCGGCCTTTCTCGGCCTCGGCATGGCCATCCTGATCTCGGTCGCCTTTGCCATGATCCACGGCTTTGCCTCGATCACCCATCGCGGCAACCAGATCGTCTCCGGCGTGGCGATCAATTTCATCGCCGCCGGCTCGACCATCATCCTCGGCCAGGCCTGGTTCCAGCAGGGCGGGCGCACGCCGGCGCTGCAACCGGGCGAGCGCTTCGAGGCCATCACCTTGCCGGGCGCCGAGGCCATCCGCGGCGTTCCGATCATCGGACCGATCTATGCCGAGCTCCTGTCGGGCCACTCGATCCTGGTCTATCTTGCCTTCCTGATGGTGCCGTTCACCTGGTGGGTGCTGTTTCGCACCCGTTTTGGCCTCAGGCTGCGCGCCGTAGGCGAGAACCCGGCCGCCGTCGATACTGCCGGCATATCGGTCGCCTGGCTGCGCTACAGGGCGCTGATCTGCACCGGCATCCTCACCGGCATTGCCGGCGCCTACCTGTCGATGGTGCAAAATGGCGGCTTCGTGAAGGACATGACCGCCGGCAAGGGCTATATCGCGCTGGCAGCCTTGATCTTTGCCAAGTGGAAGCCGGTCAACGCCATGTTCGCCTGCCTTCTGTTCGGCTTCCTGGACGCGGCGTCGATCCGCCTGCAGGGATCACCGCTGCCCATCATCGGCAAGGTGCCGGCGCAGTTCATGCAGGCGCTGCCCTACATCCTCACCGTCATCCTGCTCGCCGGCTTCATCGGCAAGGCAATCCCGCCACGCGCCGGCGGCGTGCCTTATGTCAAGGAACGTTGAGCGACGGGTCGGCTTTGCGCCGGGTTTTGAACACGATCATCGGAGAGAACACCTGAATGTCGCATGATCTGTTCGAGGCCGCCAAGGCCGCCATGGCCAAGGCCTACGCGCCCTATTCTAAGTTTCCGGTCGGCGCTGCCTTGCGCACCGAGGACGGGCGCGTCTTTACCGGCGCCAACATCGAAGTCGCCTCCTATCCGGAAGGCTGGTGCGCCGAGACCACGGCGCTCGGCCACTACATCATGGGCGGCGGCGGCAAGATCGTGGAAATCGCCGTCATCGCCGAACGCATGGCGAAATGCTCGCCTTGCGGCGGCTGCCGGCAGCGGCTGGCCGAATTCTGCCAGCCGGAAACAAAGCTCTATCTCTGCGACAATGCAGGTGTGGCCGAGACCGTGACCATGGGCGACATGCTGCCTTACGGTTTCCGCGGCGATATTTTGAAATGAACAACGGGCTCAAATGAACAGCTGGCAGCGATGACGGAAAAAACCCTGGATCATCTCGTCGAAAGGCTGGACGGCTTGGCGCCCGCCACGGCACTGGTGCTCGGTTCGGGCCTCGGCGGTCTGGTCGACCAGATCGAGGGCCCGATCCGCATCTCCTATGCCGACCTGCCCGGTTTTCCCAGAAGCGGTGTCACCGGGCATGCCGGCGAGGTGGTGGCGGGGCTGTTTGCCGGCGTGCCGGTGCTGATGCTGTCGGGCCGCGCCCATTACTACGAGCACGGCGTTGCCGCGGCGATGCGGCCGGTGCTGGAAGTGCTTGCCGGCATCGGCATCACGAAACTGATCCTCACCAATGCCGCCGGTTCGGTCGATCCGGACATGCCGCCGGGCTCGGTGATGCTGATATCGGACCACATCAATTTCTCGGGCACCAATCCGCTGATCGGCGAACCAAGCGACCGGCGTTTCGTCGGCCTGACTGAAGCCTATGATGCCGGCATCCGCCAGGCCATCGAGCGGGCGGCAAATGCGACCGGCACCACCCTGCACAAGGGCGTCTATATGTGGTTCTCCGGCCCATGCTTCGAAACGCCGGCCGAGATCCGCATGGCGCGCATCATGGGCGCCAATGCGGTCGGCATGTCGACCGTACCGGAGGTCATTCTCGCCCGCTTCCTAGGACTGCGCGTCGCCGCCTGTTCGGTCATCACCAATTTGGCGGCCGGCATGACCGGGGCCGAGCTATCGCACCAGGAGACCAAGGACATGGCACCGGTAGGCGGCGCGCGGCTCGCAACGATCCTGCAGCGCGTGTTCCACGACGGACTGCTGGAGACCTGATGCTTCCCCAGGAAATCATCCGCCGCAAGCGCGATGGCCTCAGGCTGTCGGAAGAGGAGATCGCCGGCTTCGTCGCGGGCGTGACGTCGGGCGCCGTCACCGATGGCCAGGCCGGCGCCTTCGCCATGGCGGTGTTCTTCAACGGCATGAACCGCGACGAGGCCGTGGCGCTCACGCTGGCGATGCGCGATTCCGGCGACGTGCTCGACTGGTCGGACCTGCCCGGCCCGGTCACCGACAAGCATTCGACCGGCGGCGTCGGCGACAATGTCTCGCTGATGCTGGCGCCGATCGTCGCCGCCTGCGGCGCCTATGTACCGATGATCTCGGGCCGCGGCCTTGGCCACACCGGCGGCACGCTTGACAAGATGGATGCCATCCCCGGCTACATCAGCCAGCCCGACGTCGCGCTGTTTCGCAAGGCGGTGCTCGAAACAGGCTGTGCCATCATCGGCCAGACCGCCGACCTCGCGCCCGCCGATCGACGGCTCTACGCGATCCGCGACGTCTCCGGCACGGTCGAATCGGTGCCGCTGATCACCTCTTCGATCCTGTCGAAGAAGCTGGCGGCCGGGCTGCAATCGCTGGTGCTCGACGTCAAGGTCGGCAACGGCGCCTTCATGGAAAAATCGCGCGACGCCACCGCACTCGCCAACAGCCTGGTTGAGATCGCCAATGGCGCCGGACTAAAGGCTTCGGCGTTGATCACCGGCATGAACGAGCCCTTGGCGTCGGCCGCCGGCAACGCCGTCGAGGTGCGCAACGCCGTTGATTTCCTCACCGGCCGGTATCGTGACCGTCGGCTCGAGGACGTGACGCTGGCGCTGGCCGCCGAAATGCTGCAGTCGGCCGGGCTGGTGTCGTCCAACCAGGATGGCATGCGGCGCGCCACCGAGACACTCGCCAGCGGCCGCGCCGCCGCCACCTTCGCACGCATGGTGGCCGCGCTTGGCGGCCCCGCCGATTTCATCGAGAAACCGGAAAAGTATCTGCCGGCGGCGGCGATCGAATTTGCCGTCAAGGCGACCGCAAACGGCTTCGTCACCGGCATCGCCACCCGCGATATCGGGCTCGCCGTGGTCGGCCTGGGAGGTGGACGCACGCGGCCGGACGACAAGATCGACCCCGCGGTCGGCATCACCAGGCTGTTGCCGGTCGGTGCGGAGGTTGGGGCCGGCGAGACGCTGGCGCTGATCCATGCCCGCTCATCGGCCGATGCCGAGGCCGCCGCGGCTACCGTGCTTTCGGCCTATACGGTCGGCGCCTCGAAGCCGCCCGCCGACAAGTCGGTCATCCGGCGGATTCTGCCGCGCGGCTGAAGCAATTCCAGGAAAAGTGGTGGACCGGTTTTCCCGGGAAAGCGCATAGCGCTTTCCCTTGGAAATTGCGGAAAACGAATAGCCTTACTGGACGAGCAGCAGCGTGCCGTTCTCGACCTGGTATTTGTCGAGCCGGTTGAGAAAGCTCATGCCGATCAGATTGGTGCGCAGCGCCCTGTCGTCGAGCACGATGGTCTGGACGTCATTGACCGTGATGTTGCCGATCTGCAGGCGGTCGATCATGGCCACGGCCGCCTTGATGGTGCCGTTGGCCGTGTTGACCTCGTGGCTGAAGTCCGAAGCATTCAGCGACAAGCCGATTCGGCGTGCCGTCGACATGTTGATGGCGACCAGCGTGGCGCCGGTGTCGATCATGCCGTCGGCCTGGCGCCCGTTGAACTTGAAAGCCGATGAGAAATGTCCGCGCTCGTCTGCCGCGACGACCACCTTGCGGCCCATCGGCAGCGGGGCCGCGGGCTTGTTGGGCACCGATGCCAGATTGACGTCTGGTTGGGCTTCGACCGTTTGTTTGCCCGGCACCGCCGACCTCAGCAGGTTTTCGACGAGTTGCGGATTGGACTGATACACGATCGGTATCGATGCCGATGAACCGGCGAAAACGGCGAGGATCAGAAGTTTGCGCAGCATGGATCGGCCTCGCCGCATGACCCCCGGAAATCGGGATCGATTTTCGGAAAGGCTCACGCGCAAATCAAAGTGCTACAGCGTCCTTTGCGCGTCCGAAATGGACGCGCGGCGCCGTAGTGACAGCCGATCGTTAGACCCGGATGGTGTTTGCCGCTTTAACGCGCGTCAAAACCGCGCCTTTGCGTAAACGTTTGGTAAATCGCACCAGGTGACTTTGCCTGGTATTACTTGGTCCCGTACATGCGGTCGCCGGCGTCGCCGAGGCCGGGCATGATGTAGCCCTTCTCGTTGAGTTGGCGGTCGATCGAAGCGGTGAAGACGGGAACGTCCGGATGCGCCTTGAGAAAGCGTTCGATGCCTTCGGGCGCCGCCAGCAGGCAAAGGAAACGGATGTTGGTGGCGCCGCGCTCTTTCAGCTTGTCGATCGCCGCGATCGCCGAATTGGCGGTGGCCAGCATCGGATCGACGACGATCACCAGCCGGTCGGCGAGATCGCTCGGCGCCTTGAAGAAATATTCGACCGCTTCCAGCGTTTCGTGATCGCGGTAGAGACCGACATGGGCGACGCGGGCCGCCGGAACCAGGTCGAGCAGGCCTTCCAGCAAGCCGTTGCCGGCGCGCAGCACGGAGGCAAAGACCAGCTTCTTGCCCTCAAGCGTCGGCGCTTCCATGGTTTCCATCGGCGTCTCGATGGTCGTCGTCGTCAGTTCGAGGTTGCGGGTGACCTCGTAGCCTAGCAGCAGCGAGATTTCGCGCAGCAGCCGGCGAAAGCCGGCCGTCGAGGTTTCCTTCTTGCGCATGATGGTCAGCTTGTGCTGGACAAGCGGGTGGTCGACGACGGTGACGCCCTGCATGGTGTTCTCCTGATGCCTGCGCCCGAAAATGCGCGCATGGCCCTTTCGGACGCGCCGCGCTTCAAGCTGCCTGAGCGAACCCTAGCGGCAATGCGCCGGCCAAGGAACCGCTGGCCCGCACCGACCACAGCTTTGTCGGCGGAAATCAGCGTGCCGCGCTGTTCAACCGGGCAAGAAGCGCGGTCTTCGTCTTTCTATCGACAAAAGCGGCTTCGATGGCGGTGCGGGTGACGGCGGCCAGCGCCTTTTCGTTCATCGAGAAATGCTCGGCGGCAATGTCGTATTCCCGCTTCAGCGAGGTCCAGAAATAGGGCGGATCGTCGGAATTGAGCGTCACCTTGCAGCCGGCCGCCTGCAGGGCCGGAAATGGATGATCGGCGAAACTGTCGAACACTTTGAGCGCGATGTTGGAACCGGGGCAGCATTCCAGCAC
>NZ_RZOM01001400.1:0-1233 GCF_003999175.1 Mesorhizobium sp. M7A.F.Ca.ET.027.03.2.1
GTCGAGACCGGCGGCTCCAACGTCCAGTTCGCCGTCAACCCGGCCGATGGCCGGCTGGTGGTCATCGAGATGAACCCGCGCGTCTCGCGCTCGTCCGCTCTGGCCTCCAAGGCGACCGGTTTCCCGATCGCCAAGATCGCGGCAAAACTCGCTGTCGGCTACACGCTGGACGAGTTGGAGAACGACATCACCGGCGGCGCCACGCCGGCCTCGTTCGAGCCGTCGATCGATTACGTCGTCACCAAGATCCCGCGCTTTGCCTTTGAGAAATTCCCCGGCGCCGAGCCGGTGCTGACCACCGCCATGAAGTCGGTCGGCGAAGTCATGGCCATCGGCCGCACTTTTCAGGAATCGCTGCAGAAGGCACTGCGTGGACTTGAAACCGGCCTGACGGGTCTGGACGAGATCGAAATCCCCGGCCTTGGTTCCGCCAACCATGCCGACGACCGCAACGCCATTCGCGCCGCGCTGGGCACGCCGACGCCGGACCGGCTGCGCATGGTGGCGCAGGCGATCCGCATGGGCACCTCGCTGGAAGACGTGCACGCCATGTGCAAGATCGACCCGTGGTTCCTCGAACAGATCGCCGGCATCGTCGCCATGGAAGCCCGCATCCGCGAGCACGGCATTCCCGAGGATGCCGTCAACCTGCGCATGCTGAAAGCCATGGGCTTCTCCGATGCCCGCCTCGCGTCGCTGACGAAGACCGATGCCGAAGTGATTCAGAAAGCTCGCGAAAAGCTGGACGTTCATCCTGTTTATAAGCGCATCGACACCTGCGCGGCCGAGTTCGCCTCGCCGACCGCCTACATGTACTCGACCTATGAAGTGCCGTTTGCCGGCGCGCTGGCCAACGAGGCGCAGGTCTCGTCGCGCAAGAAGGTCGTCATCCTCGGCGGCGGCCCCAACCGCATCGGCCAGGGCATCGAGTTCGATTATTGCTGCTGCCACGCCGCCTTTGCGCTGCGCGACGCCGGCTATGAAGCGATCATGATCAACTGCAACCCGGAGACGGTCTCGACCGACTACGACACCTCAGACCGGCTCTATTTCGAGCCGCTGACGGCGGAAGACGTGCTGGAGATCCTGCGCGCCGAACAGGCGTCGGGCGAACTGGTCGGCGTCATCGTCCAGTTCGGCGGCCAGACGCCGCTGAAGCTTGCCGACGCGCTGGAAAAAGCCGGCATCCCGATCCTCGGCACTTCGCCCGACATGATCGATCTGGCCGAAGAC
>NZ_RZOM01001401.1:0-1230 GCF_003999175.1 Mesorhizobium sp. M7A.F.Ca.ET.027.03.2.1
CCTCCATCTGCGATTAACAAATGTTAGTCGCAGCATAAATTAAAGATTACAGGAAGGAAAATCTCAATGGAAGCAGCCTTGGGCAGGGTGTCCGCCAGTAAACACGCTGGCAGGGAAAATCTACTGGTTTGCTTCTCCCACTTGCGTTGGAATTTCGTCCATCAACGCCCGCAGCATATTCTCACTCTTGCATCCATGCAGCAGAGAGTGATCTACTTTGAAGAGCCTGTTTTTGAAGAACTGCCACAGCCGCTGATGCGGACGAGCGAGGCATCGCCAAACATTCTAATTGTGACACCAGTGCTTCCGCTCGGCGCGTCGGCCGCGAAATCAGATGCCGTCCAGCGGAGATTTGTTCAGCGGATTATAGCTTCAATGCCGCACAGCCGGCTGATCGCCTGGTACTACACGCCGATGGCTCTTCGCTTCACGGAGTTCCTTGACCCAGACATATGCGTCTACGACTGCATGGACGAACTCTCCGCCTTCAAGAATGCGCCGCCCGAACTGGCGCAGATGGAAAAGGAACTTCTGCGCCGCGCCGATCTCGTTTTCACCGGTGGCCTGAGCCTGTTCGAGACCAAGCGCCGCCTGCATCAGGCCATTTACCCCTTTCCGAGCAGCATCGATGTGAAACACTTTCACAAGGCAAGGCTGCCAGGAAAGGACCCCATCGATCAGGCCGGCATTCCTCACCCGAGGGTGGGGTATTTCGGCGTCATCGACGAGCGGCTGGACGTCGACCTCGTGGCGCTAGCAGCGCGGACCATGCCGGACGTGCATTTCGTCATGATCGGCCCCGTTGTCAAAATCGATCCTGCAATCCTGCCGAAGGCCGACAACCTGCATTGGTTGGACGCGAAGGCCTACTGCGACCTGCCCGATTATCTTCGCCATTGGGATGCCGGGTGGATGCCGTTTGCGCTCAACGAAGCGACCCGGTTCATCAGCCCAACCAAGACGCCAGAGTTTCTGGCGGCGGGTCTGCCGGTGATCTCGACGGCAATCGTTGACGTTGTGCGCAGCTACGGCGCTGCTGGGCTGGTGGAGATCGCCGACGGTGACGACTTGGACAGCAAGCTGCGCTCCCTGCTTTTGCGACCGCGCGAGATGCTGCTGCCGCAAGTCGATGCCTATCTGGCTGACATGTCGTGGGAAAGAACATGGAAGGCCATGGCCGCTCACATTGAGGGCGCCTACCGACGCAAGAAGGTCGTCCCGCTCCGCAGG
>NZ_RZOM01001402.1:0-1227 GCF_003999175.1 Mesorhizobium sp. M7A.F.Ca.ET.027.03.2.1
ACCTGATGCCGTCCGATATCCTCGGCTCCGAAGTGATGGAGCAGGACGAAACCGGCAAACGCTCCTTCCGCTTCATCTCCGGGCCGATCTTCGCCCAGTTGCTGATGGCCGACGAGATCAACCGCGCGTCGCCGCGTACCCAGTCGGCCCTGCTGCAGGCCATGCAGGAATACCACGTCACCATTGCCGGCGCCCGCCATGACCTGCCGGCGCCCTTCCACGTGCTGGCAACCCAAAACCCGCTGGAGCAGGAAGGCACCTATCCGTTGCCCGAGGCCCAGCTTGACCGCTTCCTGATGCAGGTGGATATCCTCTATCCCGAGATCGAGGCAGAGCGCCGCATCCTTCTGGAAACCACCGGCATCGAGGACGCGAAAGCGCAAAACGTGCTGCAGCCGGTGCGGCTGAAGGAGATCCAGACGCTGATCCGCCGCATGCCGGTGCCTGAAAGCGTCGTCGAGGCGATCCTGACGCTGGTGCGCTCGGCGCGTCCCGGCCAAGGCAATGCCGAGACCGACAAGAACGTCGCCTGGGGTCCCGGCCCGCGCGCCAGCCAGGCGCTGATGCTGTGCACAAGGGCGCGCGCGCTTTACGACGGACGGCTGGCGCCCTCGGTTGACGACGTCCGTGCGCTGGCCGAGCCAGTGCTGCAGCATCGTATGGCGCTGACCTTCGCCGCCCGCGCCGAAGGCACCGGCGTGCGTGACGTGGTGGCGAAACTCGTGAAAGGAATTTGATGCAGCGCATCGGCGAGGTCCAGGCTCCGGCAGCGACGCGCGACGCGCTCGCCCGTGGCCGGTTGCGGGCCTCGCTTGTGCCAGACCTGCTGGTCGAAGCGCGCCGCATCGTCAACACCGTGATCGCCGGCTGGCATGGCCGCCGCAAGCGCGGCATCGGTGAAAATTTCTGGCAGTTCCGGCCCTATGTCGAGGGTGATTCCTCGCGCATCGACTGGCGCCGCTCGGCCCGCGACGACCACACCTATGTGCGCGACCGCGAATGGGAAGCCGCCCATACGGTCTGGCTGTGGGCCGACCCCTCGCCGTCGATGCTATACAAATCGACCGGCGCCAGCGTTTCCAAGCAATCGCGCGCGCTGGTGCTGGCGCTGGCCATGGCCGAACTGTTGTCGCGCAGCGGCGAGCGCATCGCCTGGCCGGGCCTCACCGACCCGTTCACCGCCCGTAACGGCGCCGAACGCATCGCCGCCCAGTTGATGCATGCCGG
>NZ_RZOM01001403.1:0-1224 GCF_003999175.1 Mesorhizobium sp. M7A.F.Ca.ET.027.03.2.1
GCTCAACTGGAAGGGTTACGGCGCCGACGAACCGTGGGCCGTCGAGGCTTTCGAAAAGGCGACCGGCAACAAGGTCGTCAACGACTTCTTCAATTCCGAACAGGAAATGCTGACCAAGATCCGGACCAATCCCGGCCTCTATGACGTGGTCATGATCAACGCCGCCTTCAACGACCAGGCGATGGCCGGGAAACTGATCCAGCCGATCGACGTTTCCAAGCTGCCGAACTATGCCGACATCAGCAAGGACAAGGCGGGATCGCCGATGCTCGTCCATGACGGCAAGGTCTATGGCGTGCCGTGGGTATGGGGTCTAACCGCACTCGCCATCAACGAAAAGTCCTTCGACAAACCACCGACGAGCATCGCCGAAATGTGGGATGCCGCCCACAAGGGCCGCGTCGTCATTCGCGACGATGCCGTTGAAGCGGTGCAGTTCGGCGCCATCGCCACTGGCCAGAACATCAACGACATCAAGGATATGGATGCGGTCAAGACGAAGCTGACCTCGCTGATGCCGCAGATCAAGACCTTCTGGAGCTCGGAAAACGACTGGAACCAGATGGTCGCCTCCAACCAGATCGACATCGGGACCTATTGGAGCGGCTCGGCCGACCGCGCCAAGACGCATTTCAAGCTGCCGGTCTCGCTGGTGGTGCCGCAGGAAGGCGCCGTCGCCTGGCTCGACGCGTTTTCCATCCCCGTCGGCGCCAAGAACGTCGCCGGCGCCGAGGCCTTCATCAACTACATGATCGACCCGAAATTCTATGTCGAATGGGTCACCAAGGTTGGCGCTCCGGTCTCGGCCAACACTAAGGCGGTGGAAGCGCTGCCCGAGGATGCCTTCAACCGCAAGGTCATGGGTGATCCCGAAGTGGCCAAGCGCATCCAGTTCCAGGCGCCGATCACCGACGCCCAGCGCGAAGCCTATCTGGCGCTCTGGCAGCAGCTTAAGGTCGACGTGAAGTAAGATCACAGCCAAGCCAGCCGGCGGTTCGCGTCGGCTGGTTCTTCCAATACTGGGAGGAGGGTACCATGGCAGCTGCGATAGCGTCGCGAAGCGGGCTGAGATCGGCATTGCCGCTGCTGGCACCGGCCTATCTCTGGCTGACGGTGGCGATCTTCCTGCCGCTATCCGCTATGGTCTTCTTCTCGTTCATGACCGAGCTGCCGCTGTCGGGAAAGCCGTGGGCGTTCACGCTTGGCAACTATGCCGCCTTCTTC
>NZ_RZOM01001404.1:0-1224 GCF_003999175.1 Mesorhizobium sp. M7A.F.Ca.ET.027.03.2.1
TTCCCAGACCGCCATGCCACAGAGCAGCACCAGGATCGTGATGAAAAAGATCGCCGTTGGCAGCGTCCATGCCATCCAGGTGAGGTTCATGGTCATACCCTCCCCAGGGCGAAGCCCTTGGCGATGTAATTACGGACGAACCAGATCACGAGCGCGCCTGGAAGGATGGTGAGCACGCCGGCGGCGGCGAGCACGCCCCAGTCGAGCCCGGAGGCCGAGACCGTGCGCGTCATGATCGCCGCGATCGGCTTGGCGGCGGTCGTGGTCAAGGTGCGCGCGATCAGCAGCTCGACCCATGAGAACATGAAGCAGAAGAAGCAGGCCACGCCGACGCCGCTGGCGATCAGCGGCATGAAGATTTTCAGGAAGAAGCGCGGGAAGGAGTAGCCATCGATATAGGCGGTCTCATCGATCTCCTTCGGCACGCCGGACATGAAACCCTCGAGGATCCACACCGCCAGCGGCACGTTGAACAGGCAGTGTGCCAGCGCCACCGCGATATGCGTGTCGATCAGCCCGAAGGCCGAATAGAGCTGGAAGAATGGCAGCGCGAACACTGCCGGCGGCGCCATGCGGTTGGTCAACAGCCAGAAGAAGAGGTGCTTGTCGCCGAGGAACCGGTAGCGCGAGAAAGCGTAGGCAGCCGGCAGCGCCACCGAAACCGAGATCACCATGTTCATGACGACATAGATGATCGAATTGATGTAGCCCTTGTACCAGGACGGGTCGGTGAAGATCACGATGTAGTTGGCCAGGGTCGGGCTCTTCGGCCACAGCGAAAACGCGCCCAGAATCTCCTGATTGGTCTTGAAGCTCATATTGACCAGCCAGTAGATCGGCAGCATCAGAAAGATGATGTAGATCGTCGGCACCAACCACCAGAACCGGGATTCTTCGCCGCGCCGGCGCATCAGCCGCGCAAGCTGGTCCTGCGACAATGTGCTGGCGAGCCCGTCCGAAACCGCCGTCTCACGCACTCGGTCCTGCCTCGTCGTTCCTTCGTTGGCGCCGCTCATCTCAGCGCTCCGCATCGACATTGGTCATGACGGTGTAGAACACCCAAGACAGCAAAAGGATGATCAGGAAGTAGATGATCGACATGGCGGCCGCCGGCCCGAGATCGAACTGACCGATGGCAATCTTGACCAGGTCTATCGACAGGAACGTCGTCGAATTGCCGGGACCTCCGCCGGTGACGACGAACGGCTCGGTGTAGATCATGAA
>NZ_RZOM01001405.1:0-1223 GCF_003999175.1 Mesorhizobium sp. M7A.F.Ca.ET.027.03.2.1
GGTCGGAAAGCGCCTGTTCGACTTCCACGTCGCCGACAACAACCGGTTTGCCGCCGGCCTCGGCCAGATCGATTGGCCGAAGATCGTCGCCACCTTGCGCGAGATCGGCTACGACGGCGCGCTGACCAATGAGTTCGTCGCGCCCGTCGACCGGACGCCGGCAGCCCCCTATCCCGACATGGTCGAGCGCAATCCGGTCGACATCTCGCCCGAGCAGCTGAAGTTCATCCAGGACCACGGCTCCAGCGTGCTCACCGAGAAATTCTACACCGACCAGATGCGCATCAACGCCGAAACGTTATTGCCGCTGATCAAGTAGCCGACTGCCTCTGGGAAATTCGCCCTTCCGCCCTGACCGGCGGCGGGGCTGGGGAAGAATATGCGTATCAAGTCCGTCCAAGCCTGGTGGATCCGCGTTCCGATCGAAGCCGCTCGGCAGCACCGCAGCGACTTCGGTCAGGTGACGACCTTCGACGCCGCCATTCTGCGCATCGAAACCGATGACGGGCTGGTCGGCTGGGGCGAAGGCAAGAACGCCGCCGGCAGTGCCGGCAGCTACGGTGCACTCGTCCACATGCTGAACCATGAGGTCGGGCCTCAGCTGGTCGGCCGCGATCCGGCGGATATCGGCGTCATATGGGAGATGCTCTACAATGGCGTGCGCCACGACAGCGCCGCGCGTGGCGGCCACGCCATGCCGCAACTGGCGCGGCGCGGCATGAGCATCGCCGCCATCAGCGCCGTCGACATCGCGCTGTGGGACATTCTTGGCAAATCGCTTGGCGTTCCGGTCTGGCGGCTGCTGGGCGGCCGCAAGCTCGATCGCATGCCGGCTTACGCGTCCGGCGGCTGGGCGGCTGCCGACGCCATCGGCGAGCAGTTGAAATCCTACATCGCCAAGGGCGGTTTCAAGGCACTGAAGATGCGGGTTGGCGCCATGGATGGCGCGGCGCACATTTCGGCCGGCCGCGTGCGGGCCGCACGGCAGGCGCTCGGCCCCGATGTCGAACTGATGGTCGACGCGCACGGCACCTACACGGTGGCCGAGGCCAAGCGCTTCATCCATCTCGTCAACGATCTGGACCTCGCCTGGTTCGAGGAGCCTATCATCGCCGACGACAAGCCCGGCATGGCTGAAGTGCGGGCGTCAGGTGCCGTCCCGATCGCCACCGGCGAAAGCGAGGCGACACGCTATGCCTTCCGCGATCTCGCGGTGCTGAAAG
>NZ_RZOM01001406.1:0-1222 GCF_003999175.1 Mesorhizobium sp. M7A.F.Ca.ET.027.03.2.1
GCTCGGGACGGCGGTGTTCAACCAGTTCGCGCTGGTCTACATGGCGATCCTGGCCATTCCGCTCGCCGCCTTCGTGCTCTATCGCACGCCATGGGGTCTGTCGGTGCGCATGGTCGGTGAAAATCCGCGGGCCGCCGATTCGGCGGGGGTCAGTGTCATCGCCACGCGCTTCCAGGCGGTCATCCTCGGTGGTGCGCTGATGGGGCTGGCCGGCGCCTTCCTGTCGATGGCGCAGTTCAACGCCTTCACCTTCGGCGTCGTCTCGGGGCGTGGCTGGGTGGCGATCGCGCTGGTCGTGTTTGGCCGCTGGGATCCGTGGCGCTCGGCGGGGGCGGCGCTGCTGTTCGCCTTCGTCGATGCGCTGCAGCTGCGGATGCAGGCCAGCGGGCTCGGACACATCCCCTACGAGGCGTTCCTGATGCTGCCGTTCATCTTCACCATTGTCGCCATGGCGGTGATGTCGCGCAACGCGACGGCACCGTCGGCGCTGCTCAAGCCGTTTCGACGGGAAGAACGGTAGACGAGCAGGACTTGGTGCCTTTCCTCTCCCCCGATCGACGGGGTAGAGGAAGGGCGACAAGCTGTCCCTGGGACGAAGAACCTGTCCCTGGAGCCTCACATCGCCGTAAAACCATTGTCAACGAACAGATGCGTGCCGTTGACGAAGCTCGACTCGTCGCTGGCCAGGTAGAGCGCTGCCCTCGCCACCTCTTCCGGCTCGCCGATGCGGCCCTGCTGCGCGGCCAGTGCCGCGTCGGAGACGTCGACGCCGAGCCTGCCGAGGTCGGCGACCTCGCGCAGGCCGTGCGGTGTACGGATGAAGCCGGGGCAGACGGCGTTGCAGCGGATGTTGCGATCGCGGAACTCGACGGCGATGGCGCGGGCGAACATGTGGCAGGCGCCCTTGGTGGTGTCGTAGAGCACTTCGTTGGGAGTCGCCGCCACCGCCGAGATCGACGAAGTACAGACGATCGAGCCGCCGCCGGCCGCAATCATGCCCGGCAAAACGGCGCGCGTCATCAGGAACATCGAGCGCACATTGACGGCATGCAGCCAATCCCATTCCTGCACCGTGGTCTTCAGGAAGGGCTTTATCACGATGGTGCCGGCGTGGTTGAACAGCACGGTGACCGGTCCGAGTTTTTCGATAGCACCCTTCACGGCCGCTTCGACCTGTGCCTCGTCGGAGACGTCGGCGACAAAATGCTCGGCGAGATGGCCG
>NZ_RZOM01001407.1:0-1222 GCF_003999175.1 Mesorhizobium sp. M7A.F.Ca.ET.027.03.2.1
ATGCGGAAATAGGCCGTGGCCCTGGATAGCGTAGCCGATGCTGCGGCGCAGCTCGTAGCCGGGCAGCGAACGATTGTCGGCGCCGTCGAGCTTGATGATGCCTGAGGTCGGCTCGACCAGCCGGTTGATCATGCGCAGCAGCGTCGTCTTGCCGGAACCGGACGTGCCGACAATGACGGCGATGGTGCGCGGCTCGATGACCATCGACACGTCATCGACCACGGTCGTCGCGTCATAGCGCTTGGTGATGCCTTCGATCTCGATCATGCCGTTTCAACCCTGCGCCTGGTGGCGGTCATTTCGATCACCGCATCGAGGATGATGGCGGCGGCAAAGGCGAGCGCGACCGTTGGCACCGCGCCAAGCAGCACAAGGTCCATCGCCGTCTGGCCCACACCCTGGAAGACGAACACGCCGAAACCGCCGCCGCCGATCAGCGCGGCAATGGTGGCGAGGCCGATGTTCTGCACCAAGACGATGCGGATGCCGGTGAGGATGACAGGAAAAGCCAGCGGAAACTCGACGCCGAACAGGCGCTGCCTGTCGGTCATGCCCATGCCGCGCGCGGCGTCGTTGGCGGCGCGCGGCACGCCGGCGAGACCGACCACGGTGTTGGCCACTACCGGCAGCAGCGAGTAAAGGAACAGCGCCACAAAAGCCGGTGCGGTGCCGATGCCGCGAATGCCGAGCGCGGCAGCTCCCGGCACATGCGTGGCAACCCAGCCGAGCGGCGCGATCAAAAGGCCGAACAGCGCGATCGAGGGAATGGTCTGGATGATGTTGAGCACGTTGAGAACGCCGGCGCGCAGACTTTCGACACGATGGCAGAGAATGCCGAGTGGCAGGCCGACGACCATCGCCGCAAGCAGCGACCCTAGCGCCAGCGTTACATGCTTGGAGCCCTCTACCCAGAAACTGCCGGCGCGGTTGAAATATTCCTTCAGGATCGACAGATTGTCCCAGCTTCCCGAAATCAACAGCAGCCCGATCGCCAAAGCCGCGACCACAAGCACGCCAACCCGCGCCAATGGCGACAGGTTCAGCCTTGTCAGCACGTCGGCGAGCAAAAGCGTGAAGGCAAAGATCAGAATCCAGAAACCGGAGGCTGGCGAAACTCTGGCGAAGGTGTTGCCCGCCGGCGTGAGAAATGTTCCGGCGACACCGATCAGCAGCGCAAGCGCGGCAAGCGCCATCACGCTGGCGGCAAGGCGCAGCACAAGTG
>NZ_RZOM01001408.1:0-1220 GCF_003999175.1 Mesorhizobium sp. M7A.F.Ca.ET.027.03.2.1
CGAACACGGTGATATGGCCTGGCCAGCGGGCGAGGCGCGGCGTGGCGCGAAAATCATGCGAATTGGTGTCGCCATAGGGTTTGCCCAGCGCGACCTGGAATCGTCCGTCCGCCCGCACCGAAACCTTCGCCGCGATATCGTCTTCGCCGAACTTCAGCCATGTGCGTCGCGCCACGCTGTGGAAATGGGCATAGCCGACAAGCGACGACCACGGATCGTCGGATGACGGCGATGCTCCGGCCCCGGAGGCCGCAAGGGCGGCGGCAGCAATGGTTTCGTCGCTCGAAGGCGGGACGGTCGTCAAGGTTTCTTGGTGTCTGCCAATCAGGCTGGTGTCGACATCGCCTGCAGCGAAATCCGGATCGGCGGCCAGAGCGGCGAGAAAGGCGGTGTTGACCGTCGAGCCGGCGATCTCGGTCCGGGATAGCGCCGCGCCAAGCGCTCCCAGAGCCCCCTGACGGTCCGTGGCGTGGACGACCAGCTTGGCAATCATCGGGTCGTAATAGGGCGAGATGGCGTCACCCGCCCGCACGCCTGTCTCTATGCGCATCGTGGCGCATTCGGAGGCCGCGTCTGGAAATTTCAGATGGTGCAGCGTGCCCGTTGCCGGCAGAAAACCTTTCGTCGCGTCCTCGGCATAGATGCGCGCCTCGAAGGCATGGCCGACGAGCGCGATCTCGCTTTGCGTCTTCGGCAGCTTTTCGCCGCTGGCGACCCGCAACTGCCACTCGACCAGATCGGTGCCGGTCACCATTTCGGTGACCGGATGTTCGACCTGCAGGCGGGTGTTCATCTCCATGAACCAGAAGCGGTCGGCTTTCAGGCCCTGCGAGGCATCGACGATGAACTCGATGGTGCCGGCGCCTGAATAATTGATCGCCTTGGCGGCCTTCACCGCCGCATCCGTCATCGCCTTACGCAAAGCCTCGGTCATGCCGGGCGCGGGCGATTCCTCGATCACCTTCTGGTGGCGGCGCTGCGCCGAGCAGTCGCGCTCGTAGAGATGCACCACATTGCCGAAATTGTCGCCGAACACCTGCACCTCGATATGGCGCGGCTTGTCGACATATTTTTCGACCAGCACGCGGTCGTCGCCGAACGCGGCTTTCGCCTCGCGCCGCGCGCTGGACAACGCCTCGGAAAACTCATCGGGATGCTCGACCCGGCGCATGCCCTTGCCGCCGCCGCCGGCGCGCGCCTTGATCAGCACGGGATAGCCG
>NZ_RZOM01001409.1:0-1220 GCF_003999175.1 Mesorhizobium sp. M7A.F.Ca.ET.027.03.2.1
CTGCGCGACGCGCGCCTCGAAATCATCGACGATCGGCTGCAGCAGCCGCTGCGAGGCTTCTGCCGCGCCTGAAAGCGCGCCCAGCCAGACGCCGAAAGCATGATTGGCGAGCCCGAGGCCAAGCGCCGACATCGCCGCCGCACCCGCCACAGGATGCACGAAAAGGTTGACGGCGCTGGCCATCTCCTTCGGCATCATCCTGGTCAAGTCCTGGTTCATCTTCTCGATCTGGTCCAAATTGGGCATCAGCGGGTTCGAATACGGCGCCATAGAGTTCTCCTGGTCGTTTCTTCGTTCGCCCCGCCCTTCGCTGCGGACTTCCGCCCGCGTAAACATTCTTCTATTCCGCCGCCACCATCACAGGCTCGGCCCGGTGCGCATTGCGCGAAAACTCGTCGATGCGCCGCTCCACTTCGCCGCGGAAATGCCGCATCAGTCCCTGGATCGGCCATGCCGCCGCGTCGCCAAGCGCGCAGATCGTATGGCCCTCGATCTGCTTGGTGACGTCGAGCAGCATATCGATCTCGCGCTTCTGCGCCTCGCCGCGCACCAGCCGTTCCATCACCCGCCACATCCAGCCGGTGCCTTCGCGGCATGGCGTGCACTGGCCGCAGCTCTCGTGCTTGTAGAAATAGGAAAGCCGCGCGATCGCCTTCACGACATCGGTCGACTTGTCCATGACGATGACAGCCGCGGTTCCAAGGCCGGATTTGAGGTCGCGCAGCGCGTCGAAATCCATCGGCGTGTCGATGATCTGCTCGGCCGGTACCAGCGGCACAGAGGCGCCGCCCGGTATGACCGCCAAAAGATTGTCCCAGCCGCCGCGAATGCCGCCGCAATGCGTCTCGATGAGCTCGCGGAACGGAATCGACATCGCCTCTTCGACCGTGCACGGATTGTTGACGTGGCCGGAGATGCAAAACAGCTTGGTGCCGACATTGTTGGGCCGGCCGAAGGACGAGAACCAGGCCGCACCGCGGCGCAGGATGGTCGGCGCGACCGCGATCGATTCGACATTGTTGACCGTGGTCGGGCAGCCATAGAGGCCGACATTGGCCGGGAATGGCGGCTTCAGCCGCGGCTGGCCCTTCTTGCCTTCGAGGCTTTCGAGGAGTGCAGTCTCCTCGCCGCAGATATAGGCGCCGGCGCCGTGGTGCATGTAGATGTCGAAATCATAGCCGGAGGTGTTGTTCTTGCCGATCAGCTTGGCCTCATAGGCT
>NZ_RZOM01000140.1:0-8685 GCF_003999175.1 Mesorhizobium sp. M7A.F.Ca.ET.027.03.2.1
GCCTTCTACCGCGCGCCTGTCGGCGCGCCGCCGGCTCGAAAGCGTCCCCGGCGCGGCCTTTCGGACAAGATGTTTCACGGGAAAAGCACTGAAACAGGAGTTTCGCAAAATGCTTAGATCGCTCGTCCTACGGCTGGCGCCGCGCCTCATCGCGCTGTCGGAGAAGCGCAAGCCCGATGTCACCATAGGGGGCACCGTCTATCCCTACATGCGCCGCTGGTGGCTCATTCCGCGCAACCGCTTCTTCAACGTCTACCTGCACCACTTCCTGCGCTCCGACGACGACCGGGCGCTGCACGATCATCCCTGGTGGAACCTCTCGGTGCTGCTGCAAGGCCGCTATGTCGAGCACACCATCGCGAGCGGCGGCATCAACAGCCGCGTCGAGCGGCGCGCCGGCGATACGAAATTCCGCACCGCGTCTGCCGCGCACCGCATCGAGCTTGTCGATGGGCCGTGCTGGACGCTGTTCCTGACCGGGCCGACGCTGCGCACATGGGGCTTCCACTGCCCGCGCGGCTGGGTGCCGTGGCAGCAGTTCACCAAGCCTGAAAATCCCGGCGAGGTCGGTCGCGGCTGCGGCGAGTTCGATCAATGAAGGCGACCGACCTCGAAAAGGCGCGGCTGATAGCCGGAGCCCGCGCCCAGAACATCACCATGCGCAGTCGGCTGGCGGCCGGCGAGACGCTGACGCTTTGCATCGGCGATGGAAGCGACGCCGCCAACATCGTGTTGATGCCTCGCTATCTGGCCGAAATCCGTAGCGATCTCATTGCCGCCTTCGATCTGCGCATCTGCGAAAACGATGCAGCGCTCGGATCGCTCGGGGTCGATGTCGATGGCTGAAGCCGCGATGCGCAGACTGGACCGGGACCTGCCACGCATCGACATGTATGCGCCGGAACTCCGCGCCCGCCTGCTGGCGCAGCGTGCCGGGATGCCTGCACCGCGAGCCAAGGCAACGCCAGCGAAGACGGAGCCGGCCGACGGCGCTCTGGCGCTGCTCAAGCAGGCGCGGATGATGCTGGCGGCGGCGACGGCCGACCGTGAACTGGCGGCGCGGACGCTGGCCGATGCAAGGGCGCGCGCTGACAGCATCGTCGCTGAAGCGGAGCTTTCGGCGGACATCGTCTCGAAGGTCGGCCCGGCGCTGCCCAGCATCGCCCGCATTCAGAACACCGTGGCGGAGCGTTATGGCATCAGCCTTGCCGCAATGCTCGGTCCCGGCATGTCCGTCGATCTCGTCACGGCGCGCTATGAGGCGATTCGCCGGGCGCACGCCGCGCGGCCCGACCTGTCTCCGGGTAAGCTGGCAAAACTGTTCCGTCGCGACCGCACCGTGATCCTGCGCGCCATAGCCGGCAAAGGGCCGAAGCCATGAACGCGCCGGTGTCGCACCAAGGCCTGTCGCCAAATGCGACAAAGCTGCGCGACATTCGCGCGGCGCTCGCCACCATCGCGCCGGCCGATTGGACGCGCGTGCATGGCGAGGCCGGGGCCTTCGTCGAGGCGCGCGGCGAGATGGGCGAGCGGCTGGTGCTGCTGCGCTTCGATGCCGCGACGGTTGACGAGATCGACTTCGTCTGCTCCGCGCCCGATACCGTCAGCTTCCTGCTCCACCTGCTCGACCAGGCGTTCGGCAAGATCCGTGCATTGACCGGCGAGCCGGCGCCACGCCGCCAGGCCGAGCAGCGCGGCGAACCGGCGGCGAGCGACGTGAAGAACTTCGCCGCCGAGTGCGGCATGAAATGCCAGGAGCCGGCGTTCAAGGTGTTCCTGCATGAGCGGCACGGGCTGGAAAAGCCGCTGACCGACGAGCGCGTGGCGCAGAAGGTGCGCAGCCTGCTCGGCGTGCAATCGCGAAAAGAACTCAACAATGGCGGGGCGGCAAGCGAAGCGTGGAAAGCGCTGCGCGGGAGCTTTGCCGATTGGAAGAAGGTAGGACGATGATGGCTACGAAGAACAGACTGTCTGATCTCAACGATCATCTCTTCATGCAGCTCGAGCGGCTCGACGATGCGACCCTGACAACGGAGCAGATCGCCAGCGAGGTGGCCCGCACCGAGGCCATTGTCAAAGTGGCCGACAAGATCGTCGATAATGCCCGTCTCAACCTGCAGGCCTGCGAACTGGTCGCCAAGCACGGTGACCGTTTCATGAAGCATCTGCCGATGATCGGGGCGCCTGATGCGCCGGCTCTGGACTTCAAGAAAAAGGTAGAGGGGGCGCAGTGAAGGGGAAAGGCATCCGCTACAGCGACGCCGAGATGGAGTGGCTGGAGTCCAATCGCACGATGGTCATCAGCGACTATCACCGGGCGTTCGTTGCCGAATTTGGGCGCGATGACGTCGCGGCGATCAATCTGCACGGGCTGCGAAAGCGCCGGGGCTGGAAGGTTGGGCGCGCGCCTGGCCGATTCGCCGGCCGGCATATGCGCTACTCGCCCGCCGAAATCGACTGGTTGCGCGACAACCGCACCATGGTCATCGGCGAGTATCATCGAGCGTTCTGCGCTCGCTTCGAGCGGCAAGACGTGTCCGAAGCCGCGCTGCATGCCCTTCGCAAGCGGATGGCCTGGAAGACAGGTCGAACGGGGCAGTTCAAGAAAGGTTCGGTCTCGATCAACAAAGGCAAGACATGCCCGCCAGGGCGTGGCGGCCGGCATCCGAATGCGCGCGCGACGCAGTTCAAGCCTGGACAGCTTGCGCATAACCGAATTGGCCCTGGGCACGAGTCGATTGGTGACGACGGCTATGTCTGGATCGTCACCGATAGGCGCAACCCATGGACGGGCGCGTCAACCTGGCGGGTCCACAAGCATCGCTGGCTCTGGGAGCAGGCCAACGGCCCGGTTCCTGATGGCCACGTTCTAAAATGCCTGGACGGCAACAAATCCAACAGCAATCCGTCGAATTGGGCGCTGGTGCCGCAAGGGCTTCTGCCGCGGCTTAACGGCAAATCAGGCCGCAACTACGATGTCGCGCCGGCTGAACTCAAGCCGGTGATCATGGCGATCGCCAAGCTGGAGCATCGGGCGCGGTCCAAGCGAAAGCAGGATACGGCATGAGCGGGCCTCGCCTCTCCATCATCCCGGCTCGTGCCGCCACAGACAGGTCGCTGAAGCCGCGCGACTTGCAGGTGCTTTGCGTGCTCGGGCGCCACACCGACGAACTCGGCTGGTGCACGCGTAGCCAGGTCAAGATGGCCGACGAAATGGGCTGCGCCCGCTCGACCGTGTTCGAAGCGATCGAGCGGCTGGTCAAGGCCGGATATCTCGAAAGGCATGTCGAAGAGACGCTGTCCGGTCGCGACGCCGCGCATTGGTATCGCGTCATCCTCGACCCTGTGCACCACAATCTGGCGGCGCTGAAACCAGCCGACGAAACGGCCGATTCCGCCGCCGAAATACCCTGCCGACCAGTCGGCACCCCTGCCGGTATATCGGCACCCCCTGCCGGTCCAGAACCGGCACCCCCTGCCGGTCCAGGACCGGCACCTATTAACGACACTTCTCTAACGACCCCTCTTAACGCTGAGAAAGAGCGCGGACGCGAGGATGATCAGAAAGCGGTCGAGCGCTGGGTAAAGAAAACGCATCCGGGCTGGCCGAGCTACATCAGCGACAGCGTGCCGAAGGCGGTGTCGGCGGCTTATGCGCTGACCGCTGCCGAACGCGAGACGGCGGCCGACCGCATGGCCGAATACGTCGCCAGCGCCAAGGTCGGCGGGCGCACGGTGATCTGCACCTTTGCCGTCTACCTTGCTGAAAAGCGCTGGGAGAAGCTGCCGCCCAAGGTCGAGGTCGCCGGCCGCGCCGACGACTATGCGCCGCCGTTCGGGCCGGTGTGGATGGGCTGGGTAATGGCCGCCGTCATCGGCGGGCCCGAGAACGCCGGCGGCGCCACACAGGCCGAGCGTTGGCCGAAGGTCGACGCGCTCTACCGGCTGGCGCACAGGGGCACTGGCTACCGCTTCAGCGAGCGCTGGCATGCGCTCAAGGGGCTGATGGTGGCGGTGCCCGTCGGCACGCCGCAATGGATCGAATGGCGCGACCACTTCGCAAGGCAAGGCTGGCCATGGCTGCCGGATCCGGGACGCGTCGCCTACTTCCCGGCTGGCGGGCCGGCAGGACTGGAAGCGTTTGAACAAGCGGTGCGAGGAAACCATGATGCGGGCGGACGTGAAGCGGCTGAGTGATCGGGAACACGTCTGGGTGGATCGCTCGACGGGCGAGGTCATCAACGTCGATCGAGCTTGGCAGAAGAGCGACAAGCGAATCGCATTGACCCGACGCGAGCAGGCGATGCTCGCCGCGGCTGGTCAGGACGGTCCGGAGGCTCGCTGGTACGTGCTTCGGGTCGAGGACCGCGCCGACATTGCTGTGGATAAGTTGCTGGATGATGCCAAGGTCGAGCATGTCATGCTGTCGATCGAGGTCGAGGCGAAGCGTCGTGGCGGTCGCAAACACCAGTCTCTTGAGCCGTGCATGGCGCCTGCTTTCCCCGGCTACATCTTCGTTCACGTCGTCTCCTGCGCGGCGACATGGGCTGGTCTCAAGACGGTCAAGGGTGTGCTCGATCCGCTCGGCGGAGGCGACAGTCCGAAGCCGGTCAATCATGAGGAAATCGTGAAGTTTCAAGCGCGTATCGAAAATGATCATGACGCCATTGCCATGCTCACTAATGCGCTCAGGACAGGGGACAAGGTGAGCATTGATGCAGGCCCGTTCTGTGGGTTCGAAGCTGTGGTGATGATGCTGGCCGACAAGCACAAGGTCGGTGTCGAGGTCGACATCTTCGGTCGCGCCGTGCCGTTGAAGTTCGATCTTGCGGACATCACCAAATTGGAATAGCGAATCCGTCCCAGGACGAGCTGAAAGAGTCGCAGACCAACAGGTCGACGCGCCATCAGCCCCAGGCGAAGCGAGCAGCTTCACCGCAATGGATAAGATTCCGGAAAGCTTCGATGTCGTTCATCTCACTCGAGAGCAACATTGCTGCATGGAAGGATGGGCTAGACCGGTTCGCAGGGCAGGTCCCTTTCGCCACGGCCAAGGCTCTAACAGCGACCGCGAATGAGGTCAGAGCCGATCATCGTGATCTGCTTCCCTTGCTCTTCGACAGGCCAACGCCCTACACGTTGAACAGTCTTCAGGTCACGCCTGCAACCAAGCAGCATCTCAATGCCATCGTCGGTTTCAGGGATAGCCCTCGCAGCAGGCAGCACTACCTCATGCCTCAGGTCGAGGGCGGGAGCCGACCGCACAAGGGCTTCGAGAAGTGGCTCATCGGTAATGGCGTGATGTCGAGCAGTGAGTATGCGGTTCCGGCTTCTGGTCTGCGGCTTAACGCTTACGGCAACGTATCGCCTGGTGTCATAACCCAGATCCTGTCTCAGCTCGCCGCATCGCCTGATGCTATGCAGTGGGAGACCTCGCGGTCACGTAAGCGGGCTGGTTCGACACGATCACGCTACTTCATCCCGAAGCCGGGAGGCGCGCTGAGGCGCGGCATCTGGCGTCGGTCAGGCAAGGGCAAGATCGAGCCTCTCTTCCTGTTCGTCAGTTCGGTCGGATACTCGGTGAAGTACAACTTCTTCGATTTATCTCAGCGGATCGCTGAACGATCGTTCCCTCGCCAGTTTGAGGCGGCGCTCGCCCAAGCGGTTCGCACCGCGCGATAGAGTCCCCCGCCCGGTTGGGTCCTCCCTATGCCCCTTGCGCCCGCGGGGTATTCGGACCCCGGGACAAACGCGATTTTGGGGCGGCGAAACACGTTCGAATTATGTTGTTGTTTTTGTTGTTGGAGCGATGAGCGACAGCACTCGATTTCCATTGCCGCAAGGCGTTGCTGACGGGGTCCTAAACAAGGGCCAGTTGGCGCGCGCCTTGGGGAAGACGGAGCCGACAATTGATCGGTGGATGCAGGAAGGCATGCCGATCCTCGATGAAGGATCGAACGGCAAGGCTTATGCCTTCCAACTCTCCCAGTGTTTCGCTTGGATGCAGGAGCGCGACGAGACGTCGAAGCATCAAGAAGAGGCTCAGGAGCGCATCGTTCGTCAGATGCAGCTGGCGCTGATCGGCGGCAAGGAAGGGGATACCGAACGAAGCCTACCGCCGTCCGAGCGTATGAAGGTCTACGAGGCGGAATCAAAGTGGCAGGAACTGGCCCTTCGCCGCGGCGAGCTGGTCGAGGCCTCGACGGTGCTCGACCTGGTCGAGACGATCTTCGGCCTCATGCGGCAGGGGATCGAGACGCTGCCCGACACGCTCGCACGGGAATGCGGCATGGACGGCGCCCAGACGGAACGGGCTGTCCGGGCCGGCGACGACATCCTGCAAGAGATCGCGCGAGCGGTCGACGCGTTCGCCGATGATCTCGCCAAAAGAGAAACACCGGCGGTGCCTGAGATGGCGCTGACGTGAACCTGCATCATCGCAAAGACTTTGGCCGCGATGGTGGGTCGCTACACTATGCAAATCTGCCGGCGCTGATCAGGCAGGCGCGGCCGGCACTGCAGCCGCCCGATCGCATCGTCGTTTCTGAGGCGGCGTCGAAGTACCGGCGCATCAACAACGAGGCTTACAACGGGCCGTGGCGCAACGACGTTGCGCCCTACATGGTCGAGCCGATGGACATGAGCACGTCCAGGCGGTTCCGTTGCATCGCCTTCGCCGGACCTGCACGGACGGCCAAGACCGATGCGCTCGTGCTCAATGTGATCGTGCACCGCGTCATCTGCCAGCCGCGCAAGATGCTAGTCGTTCACATCGGTCGTAACGAGGCGCGTGACTTCAGCCTGGAGAAGCTTGGCCCGATGATCCGGGCCACTCCCGAGGTGGCGCGCCGGCAACTGCCCGGCCGGGCGAACGACAACATTTTCGACAAGCGCTTTCAGGGCGGCATGCGTCTCTCGGTAGGTTATCCCGTGATAGGCCAGCTCTCAGCACGCGATCTGCCGGATGTGTTGTTCACCGACTATGATCGGATGACCGAAAACGTGGATGGCGAAGGCAGTCCGTTTTCGCTCGGCCGCAAGCGCATCCAGACCTTTGGCTCGCTCGGCAAGGTCATAGCGGAATCATCGCCTGGCCGACCGATCCTCGACGAGGACTGGAAACCAAGCAAGGCCGAGCCGCATCGCGCGCCGCCTTGCACTGGCATCCTATCGTTGTTCAACGAGGGAACCCGTGGGCGCTGGTATTGGAATTGCCGCGACTGCGACCGTGAGTTCGAGCCGGATTTCTCGACGCTCCATTTCGCAAAGTCCGGATCATCTGCCGAACGCGCCGCCAGCGTGCATGCAGCATGCCCTCACTGCGGCGCGATTTTCGAGCATCGCCACAAGACCGAACTGAACAAGGCCGGGCGCTGGCTGCACGAAGGCAAGAATGCCCGTCTCGTGCCAATCGATGAAATGGACCGCGACGTCGACACGGTCAGCTACTGGCTCAAGGGCACGGCGGCAGCGTTTCAGGACTGGCGACAGTTGACGTTGACCTACTTGAATGCCGTCGAGACCTTCCGCCTGACCGGTGACGAGCAGGCGCTCAAGTCGACCATAAACGTCGATCAGGGCCTGCCTTACCTGCCTCGCAACCTCTCAGGATCCGACGTTACTCTCGACTTCTTGAAGGGAAAAGCCGCCGAGGCGATCCAGAAGACGGCGCCGGCGGAAACGCGCTTCATTACCGTAGCTGTCGACGTGCAGTCGAATCGCTTCGTTGTCCAGGTCGAGGCGTGGGGCGAAGGGCTGGAGCGGTGGATGATCGACCGTTTCGACATCCACACGCCGCCGGATGGCGCGCCGAATGCCGCCGACCGTGCCATCGACCCGGCGAGGTTTCCGGAGGACTGGGAAGCGCTGTTTCCGCTGCTTGAGCAGTCCTATCCCGTGACGGGTACGGAATATGCTTTGCAGCCGGTTGCGTTGATCGCCGATTCCGGCGGCGCCGCCGGCGTGACGTCCAACGCCTATGCTTTCTACCGCAAGGCTCGCAAGGAAGGTTTTCGCCGCCGCGTCTTCATCGCCAAGGGACAGGCTGGATTTGATCGTCCCCGGGCATTGGAGCGGGCGCCGGAAAAAGTCATCGGGCAACGTCGCCGCAAGGGCCAGGCTCCCAGCGATCTGCTGATCGTCAATGTCGGCACTGACGTGCTGAAGGATGAGGTAATGGCGGCGCTGGCGCGCAACGAGACGGGCCAGATTAGCTACCACATTCCCGATTGGATTGACGAACGGGTGCTGAAGGAATTCACCGCCGAGCGCCGAACCGACAAGGGCTGGCGGAAAAAGGAAGGGCAAGTCCGCAACGAGGCGCTCGACCTGGCCGTCTACGGCCGGGCGCTCGCGATCGTGCTGCGCGCCGAAAAAATCAACTGGGAGACCGCACCGGATTGGGCCCGTTCGGTGCCGGAAAACAGCTTCACGGTCCTCGGCGGATCGGCGGATGAGCCGGCGCCCGAGCCACGGCACGACAGCGAGCCGCCCGCCGCTGAGGTTCAGCCCGATGAGACGTCAGCGCCACGTTCGAAGCGCCGCGGCGGATCGTGGATCGGCAGAAGGAAATGGTTCTGATGTCCTACACCCTTACCGAGCTTCAACAGTTGCAAGCTGCCCGTTAGCTGCGGCATTGGCATCGGTGGCGGTGCTGCGCCAGTTCTTGGTGCGGTAGCTCTTGGC
>NZ_RZOM01001410.1:0-1217 GCF_003999175.1 Mesorhizobium sp. M7A.F.Ca.ET.027.03.2.1
GCGCCAGGTCGATCGCGCCGGTCGAGGGCGCAGCGAATCCCCACGCATGCAGCGCATTGGCGTCGAATGCCTGCCGCAAGGGTGGCGGCACCGCGCCGGCGATCTTGGCGCTGACGCGCTTGGCCGCTTGCTTGAGTTCGCTGTCGCCCGTGCGCTCCAGCAGCGCCAGCGACAGGACGATCGCCTCCATCTCCTCGATCGAGAACATCAGCGGCGGCAGGTCGAAGCCGGGGCGCAGGATATAGCCGATGCCGCGGCCCCCTTCGATAGGCACGCGCATCGCCTGCAGCGCTGCGATGTCGCGATAGATCGAGCGCACCGTCACTTCCAGCCGCTCGGCAATCGTTGCCGCCGTCACCGGCTGCCGCGCCAGCCGCACGATCTGGATGATCTCGAACAGGCGTGAGGCCTTGCGCATTTTTTACCCCAGGTTGCGCGCCCAACTGACACAGCATTGTCAGTTGGGCTGACCTATAGGAGCGCCTATCGAATTGAAAATCAACAGGTTCCGCTGCGGTTTTGGCGGAGCGAGGCGGCAGGCAACTGACATGGGCTATGCGGAAAACCTCTGGCTTTTCTTTATCCTGCTGTTCGGCATCATCGCCGTTCCGGGCATGGACATGCTCTTCGTGCTTGCCAATGCACTGACTGGCGGGCGCGACAGGGGCCTGGCAGCGACCGGCGGCATCATGGTCGGCGGCATGGTGCACACGCTGAACGGCGCCATCGGCGTCGGCCTGCTGATGCATTTCGTGCCGATCCTGTTCAAGCCGCTGCTGCTTGCCGGCGCCGCCTACATGGCCTTTATCGGCATCACGCTGATGCGCAGTTCCATCACTGTCGGCCAGGACGGACCCACCGGCAGCCGTTCCGCATGGAAGGCTTTTCGCCAGGGTTTTGTGACCTGCCTGATCAACCCGAAGGCATACCTGTTCGTGCTTGCCGTCTACCCGCAGTTCCTGAAACCGGACTACGGTCCGATCTGGATGCAGGCGACGATCATGGGCCTGCTGACCGTGGTGACGCAGGCTGCGATCTATGGCGGGCTGGCGATCACGGCCGGCCGCAGCCGCAACCTTCTGATCGCCAATCCGCGGGCCACCATTTTTGCCGGCCGGGCGGCCGGACTGCTGCTCTTTGCCGTGTCGGTGTTCACGGCATGGGAGGGACTGAGAGCGGCGTAGGGATTTCTTGCGAAGAAGACCCCACCCCTAACC
>NZ_RZOM01001411.1:0-1216 GCF_003999175.1 Mesorhizobium sp. M7A.F.Ca.ET.027.03.2.1
GATGACACCATGTGGCCCTCCGACGTCTATGCGCAGGAGCGGCTGACCGAGGCACAGCGCCAGGTGCTTTTCGCCCAACCGCTGACACTGGAGATCGCACCCGCAATCATCGCTTTCCACGCCCGTCCCGACCATGACGAGAAATATCTCGCCGATACCATCGTCAATGGCCAGCTGGTGCGTGCGCCGTTGGCGGCGATCCGGCGGCGGCTGAAGACGCTCGACCCGGCTTGCCGCATCGCGCTGTGCGGCCACAGCCACCGCGCGGAACTGATCCGCGTCCCCGATGGTCCCGTCATCTTCAATCCGGGCAGCATCGGCTGCCCTGCCTATGACGATTCCACGCCGCCGGCGCATGTCTCCGAGCAGGGCTCGCCGTATGCGCGCTACGGCATCGTCACCTTGGGCAGCAACGGCCAGCCCGACCGCTTCGAGGCCATCGCCGTCGACTACGACCACGAGGCGGCCGCCAGGCAAGCCGAACAGGCGGGCCGGCCGGAATGGGCTCACGCGCTCAGAACAGGGTTCATGCCCCTGCCCGGCTGAACGCTCTTGCGTTCATGCCCGGCTGAACGCTCTTGCGCGTTCATGCCCGTCCAGCTGAGCTGCCTCACGGCCCGGCGGTCCGGGTTGAGGCTGGCGAAACGGCGAGCCGAATTTTCGGGCTTACATGGCGCCGCGTCGTCCCTTATAAAACCGGCCGGGCTTGCGGCGGGCTCGATCCGCCGCGGCACGGTATCAGCGCACGGCCAAACGATGAGGCGCACAGTTACGCTCCGAACAACCCTCCATGCGCTGATTGCGGCTCCGCTGTTGATGACGGCATGGCCGGTGATTGCCCCCGCTATGGCTGAAGATATGGCCCAAGAGGCGCCGGAGCTCGTCATCTCAGTCGTCACCGGCCTGGCACCGGACGACCTTCTCAAAGTCCGCACCACCGCATCGCCGGTCGCCACGGTCGAGGCGCGGCTGAGCAGCGGCGACATGGTCACCAATCTCGGCTGCAACGACATCAACGGCTACAAATGGTGTAAGGTCGAAAGCACGGGCAAGGAGAAGCTGAGCGGCTGGGCGCCGGCGCGCTATCTCATCCCCCTCAATCCGGCCCCCTATGTCGAAGGTGAGACAAGACCGGCCGATGCGCCGGTGGTTGCCTCCACCGGCAGCGCCAATGAGACCGGGCAGGCCTCGGCGCCGCCAAGCCGCGCTGTCAGGT
>NZ_RZOM01001412.1:0-1212 GCF_003999175.1 Mesorhizobium sp. M7A.F.Ca.ET.027.03.2.1
GCTCATGGATTGCCGATCCGCATGCTATCAAGCATTGTCCAATTTCGATCCAAAGCAAACAAGGGGGAGTTGCCGAGATCTGCAGCCATAACGTCGGCACCAAGGCATCGCGGGCAGAAAATTGCCTGCGGGATAGGCGATATGCCTGATTTTTGTGCGGACGCGGGTGCTGGCGCTGTGTAGGCTCTGGCAGCCCATGCCGCTTCCGGTGCAGCGAATGACGCGAATTTGCATCCCGGTGCGGCGCGGCTTTGAAATCTTATGAGACCGCTTCGAATCCGCTGAATTGGCACAGTTCGTGCTTGATGGAGGCGCAAGCGGGGGGTCACAACCCGTTTTTTTGGCAGTGGAGGCCACTTTTTACATGAAAAAGATCGAAGCGATCATCAAGCCATTCAAGCTGGACGAAGTGAAGGAAGCGCTTCAGGAAGCCGGACTGCAAGGCATCACTGTCACCGAAGCAAAAGGCTTCGGTCGTCAGAAGGGCCATACGGAACTCTATCGCGGCGCCGAATATGTCGTCGATTTCCTGCCCAAGGTGAAGATCGAGGTCGTGCTCGGCGACGACGCGGTCGAAGGCGCGATCGAGGCCATCCGCAAGGCGGCCCAGACGGGCCGCATCGGTGACGGCAAGATCTTCGTCTCCAACATCGAGGAAGTCGTGCGGATACGCACCGGCGAAACGGGCATGGACGCGGTCTGACCTGACCGCCCCATCCTCCTGAAAACGTCATCAACAAAAAAAGTCATCACACAGGGATACACGACATGACGACAGCCAAAGACATCATGAAGCAGATCAAGGACAACGACGTGAAATTCGTCGACCTGCGCTTCACAGACCCGAAGGGCAAGCTGCAACACGTGACGATGGATGTCATCGAGGTCGAGGAAGACATGTTCGCCGATGGCGTGATGTTCGACGGCTCGTCGATTGCCGGCTGGAAGGCCATCAACGAGTCCGATATGGTGCTGATGCCCGACCCGGAAACGGTCCACATGGATCCGTTCTTCGCCCAGTCGACCATGGTCATCCTGTGCGACATCCTCGATCCGGTTTCGGGTGAATCCTACAACCGCGATCCGCGTGGCACGGCCAAGAAGGCCGAGGCTTACATGAAGGCCGAAGGCATCGGCGACACCATCTATGTCGGCCCGGAAGCCGAATTTTTCGTCTTCGACGACGTGAAGTACAAGGCCGATCCCTACAAC
>NZ_RZOM01001413.1:0-1212 GCF_003999175.1 Mesorhizobium sp. M7A.F.Ca.ET.027.03.2.1
ACCTTGGCCGGGGCCAGCGATCCGGCGATGAGTTCCAGATCCGCCTCATACTGCGCCAGCAGCCGTCGCTCCATGCGCCGTTCGGCGGTGTAGCCGAACAGGTCGAAGGCGGTGCCGCGCAGGCCCTTCATCGCCGACAGCAGGCGAAAACCCTTCATCATCCACGGGCCGAAGCTCGATTTCCTAGGGCTGCCGTCATTGCCGCGACGGCCCATGATCGGCGGCGCGAGGTGGAATTCGAGCTTTTCGTAGCTCTGGAATTGTTTTCCAAGTTCGGCGACGAAAGAGCCGTCCGTGTAAAGACGCGCCACCTCGTATTCGTCCTTGATCGCCATCAGCTTGAACAGGTTCCTGGCGGCGGCCTGCGATACCGTGGTCGACCCAGGTATGGCCTTCGCTTCGGCGGCGCGCAAAACGGCCAGTTTTTCGGCATAACGCCTGCCATAGGCGGCGTTCTGATAGGCTGTCAGGAAGGCGACGCGGCGGGCGATGATATCGTCCAGTGTCTCGGCGACATCCGTGCCCGGGCCGGCCTTTCCAGCCACGGCCGGACCCGGCTGGGCAACGAGCCCGCGCACGAAATCCGGCTGATGGGCAGCGCGACGTCCCCAGCGGAAAGCGGCGATGTTCATCGCCACGGCTTCGCCATTGAGCTCAATCGCCTTCTCGACGGCCTCGGCCGACAATGGCAGGCCGCCATGCTGGAAGGCAAAGCCGAGCATGAACATGTTGGCGCCGAGCGAATTGCCGAAAAGCGCCGTGGCGGTGCGGGTGGCGTCGAAGAAATGCGCCTTGTCGTCGCCCGCCGCCGCGCGGATCGCCTTTTTCAGCCGCTCTATCGGCAACGAAAAATCGGCCGAGCGGGCGAATTCGCCGGGCATGATCTCGGCGGTGTTGGCGACGAAGATGGTGTGGCCCTCGCGCACCGCGGTCAGCACCTTCTTGGCGCCCGACACGACGAGATCGCAGCCAAGCACGAGATCGGCCTTGCCGGCCGAAACGCGGATGGCATGGATGTCGTCCGGCGTGCGGGCGATGCGGACATGGGTGAATACCGAGCCGCCCTTCTGGGCGAGGCCGGCCATGTCGATCATGCCGCAGCCCTTGTCCTCCAGATGCGCCGCCATACCAAGCACCGCACCGACGGTGACGACGCCGGTGCGGTGCTTGGTATGGCGGCGCATCTGGAGGACAAGGGCTGCGGCATGATCG
>NZ_RZOM01001414.1:0-1211 GCF_003999175.1 Mesorhizobium sp. M7A.F.Ca.ET.027.03.2.1
CACCAGCGAACTGTCTCTTCGGAGGGATCCTCGTCGGCCAGCCAGGTATCGTGCGGGTAATCCTGTGCCAGCATCGCTTCGAGCGTGCGCGCAACGACGGCAAACGGTTCGGAGGGGGCCTTGGTGACCACCATCGCGACCCGCGAACGCTTCGGGATCGTGTGAAGCTTGGACGGTTTTTTCGACGCATGCACGTTCAAGAGAAAGTACAACGGCATGAGCGTGAGCCATACCAGGATGAGTGTTGCGAACGTGTATGGCCCGAGATGTTCGACATGCTCCGGCTTCAGCCACCATATCCAGAAAAACCCGAGTGTGCAGAACCAGAAAGCCAGCGCCAGTCTCAGGATCCATTGCTGAATGGCCGACAGCACGGGCACCAGAAAGGGTCCCTTCTGCGCAGTGACTGCCAGAGCCGCCTCAGATCGATGCGCCCGTCTGCTCTTATGGCCGACGACGCCATCATGCACGGAAGCACTCATACACTTACTCGCCCGCCACTTTGGGCTTCCGCCGACAAGGTGGCTGGAAGCTCCCAAAATCCCAGGATTAGAATTAGCTAATGCTTTCTTAGCGTCAACTAAATTAATTGTTTGTTGAACATGATTATTGAGATTTGGTTAACCTAACGCGTATCGGGGGAGGAATAGCCGCTACCGAGCAGTCAGTCTGGCGGCGAGCCGGTAAACTCTTCGGTGCTGGAAATTCACCGACGGGTCGAGGCAGTCGGAGGGGATCCGGCCAAAGCCGTTAACCATGTTGCCGTCGTCAAGGTTAAGCAACCGTTAATTGTGCTTGACTCTTGGCCCTGACCGGCTCTTAAATTAGCCAGGGATGATATATCGGGATTTTGACGCGAATTTGTGAGTATCGCGGCGAACTTTCTCTCGAACGCCCCCTGTATAGGGGCTTGAGAGGTAATTTTGGGTGGCTCTGTGCCAGGTTCGCACATCCGCCAATGGGGTCGCTCCGAAATCCCGCAGATTCTGCCAAATAGAGCCGATCGGTTTTTGGGTAGTCGTGTCGATCAGGCATCGATGCGCACGGGCAAGCCTTAACTTCCGAAAGAGGTTGGGGCCATGGGAGATCGACATGAAACACTCCACAGTAAAAGCACTCGCAATCGCGCTGGCATTGGGCGGAAGCGCCGCGTTCCCCACGGCAGGAGGCGCTGGCTCGGTAGCCGCGACGGACCCCGTCCAAACGAGCAG
>NZ_RZOM01001415.1:0-1209 GCF_003999175.1 Mesorhizobium sp. M7A.F.Ca.ET.027.03.2.1
GCGCAGGGAAGCCTTTGGCCGGCTTCGCTTTTGCCGGATGCGCGTCGGTTTCCTCTTATTGGCGCTGGGATCGCCACATCAGATTTGACCCGGTGAATCTGCTTCGGGGAAAGCGATGTCCACCCATGTGCGCCATCCGATCTGGCTGCCGGCTCTCAAGGCCGCGGACGCGCGCACCTTCGCGTCGCTCTATGCGGTCGAATCCTTCGCCCGCGCCACGGTGTCGAGCGTCATCCCGATCCAGGCCTACGAGATCCTGCACAACGAGCAGATCGTGTCGATGCTCTACACAGTCGTGGCGATGCTCGGGCTGTCGGTGACATTGTTCATGCCGATGCTGATCCGCCGTTTTGCCCGGCGCTGGGTCTACACATCAGGCGCCTGCCTGCTGGCCGTCGGCTCGCTGTTCTTCGTCACCGACACGCTCGCCGGGCAACTGGCCGGCATGCTGTGCCGGCTGATGGGCGCCAGCGCGCTGTCGATCACGCTCAACCTCTACATCATGGACCACATCCGCAAGACCGACTTCATGCAGGCCGAATCGCTGCGCATGGCGTGGTCGATGCTGGCCTGGACCGGTGGGCCGACGCTCGGCATCTTCCTCTACACGCGCTTCGGCATCTATGCCGCGCATGGTGCGGTCGCGGTGTTCGCGTTTGCCCTGCTGGCGCTGTTCTGGACCTACCGCCTCGGCGACAACCAGTCTATCCGTCCGGGCAAGACGCGCCCCGTCAATCCGCTCGCCAATATCGGCCGCTTCGTGGCGCAGCCCAGGCTCAGGCTGGCTTGGCTGATCGCCTTCGGCCGCTCCTGCTTCTGGACGACGTTCTTCGTCTATGGGCCGCTGTTCATGGTCATCACAGGTGAGGGTAAGCTGGCCGGCGGCCTGCTGGTTTCGGCCGGCAATGCGCTGTTGTTCATGGCGATTTTCTGGGGCAAGGCAGGAAAGCGCTTTGGTGGCCGCGGGACTATGACATTCGCCTATTTCGCCATGTCGGCCGCGCTTTTGGCGGCGGGCTTCGTCGGCGAAACCGTGCCGCTGCTTACCGGCACCTTCCTGCTCTGCGGTGCCTTCTTCACCATTGCGCTCGACGCCCTCGGCTCGACCGCCTTCATGCGCTCGGTGCGCTCCTATGAAAGATCTCAGATGGCAGCGGTCTACCGCACCTATCTCGACTTTTCCGAGTTGACGCCGCCGCTGGTCTATTC
>NZ_RZOM01001416.1:0-1205 GCF_003999175.1 Mesorhizobium sp. M7A.F.Ca.ET.027.03.2.1
CCAGTCGAGCACTCATCGCGGCCGCCGATTGCCTCAGGGCGCATGGCGCCGGCTTTACTGCTCGGGCGCGGCCATGTCATCACTTTTTGGTCATTGGCGATAAATCCTGCTGGCGCTGCCACAATCGTGAGGGAAGGTGGCTATCGACCAGTATCTGGCCGTGTGCCCACACGTCAGACCCAGAAGGAAGCGATGACCATGACCATGCCTTCCCCGATCCTCGCCAGCGCGCTCGTCCTTGCGGCGACCGCCGCTTTGGCCCTGTGCTCGATGGTTCTGAACGCAGGCAGACGATCGTTGATCAGGGTCCGCACTGAGCGGAACCGCAACACGAAAACCCAGGGCTGAGTGACGCCATGAACGTCCAGGATATCGTCAACACCGTCTCGCAGAAGGCGGGCCTCGACCAGGTGACGACGCAGAAAGTCGTCGGCACCATTTTCTCGGTGCTCGAACACGAGGCGGAGGGCACAAGCGCCTCGGCGTTCTTCGCCAAGATCCCCGGCGCCGACGACCTCGCCCATCAATATGACGTCATGGCCGCCGCTCCGGCCGGCGGTGGCGGTTTTCTGTCGTCGCTGCAGGGCGCGCTTGGCGGCGTTCTCGGCGAGAAGGCCGGCGCGCTGATCAACGGCGTCGCCGCACTCAAGGCATCCGGGCTCGACATGGCGCAGATCCAGAAGGCCGGCGCGACGCTGATCCAGCAGGCCGAAGCCGCCGCCGGCCCCGACCTGACCAACAAGGTGCTCGGCTCGGTGCCCAGCCTGAAGGGCCATCTGGGGATTGGCTGATCGACAATCGGGCCGATCGGAAGGTTTGCCGCCCCTCATCGCCCAGTCGGGCACGTTTCCCCGTCACTATGCGGGGGAAAGATACCGGCACAGATGATGGTCGGCGCGACCTCTGAGAGATCGCGCCCCCCTGCGCCCCTACTTCGGCAGCGCGTAGGCCATCACATAGTCCCCAGGCTTGGTGCCGACCGAACCGTGGCCACCGGCGACGATGACCACGAACTGGCGGCCGTCGGCGACCGTATAGGTCATCGGCGTCGATTGCCCGCCGGCCGGCAGCCGCGCCTGCCACAGCTGCTTGCCCGACGTCAGGTCGTAGGCGCGCAGATAGTCGTCGACCGCGGCCCCGAGGAAGGCGACGCCACCGGCGGTGATCATCCGCCCGCCGGTGCCGGGCACGCCCACCCTCAGCGG
>NZ_RZOM01001417.1:0-1199 GCF_003999175.1 Mesorhizobium sp. M7A.F.Ca.ET.027.03.2.1
CGTCTATACGGCGATCGGCGCCTCCGTCGTTTCGCAGATCTTCTACATCAGAGGCAACGAACTGATCGGCGCCAACCGCGCCGGCCTGTTCATCAATCTGGTGCCGATCTTCGGCACGCTGCTGTCGGTGCTGATCGTCGGCGAGACGTTCCACCTCTATCAGGCACTGGCTTTGGTGCTCGTGCTGGGCGGCATCGGGCTTGCCGAATACAGCGGGCGCAAGATGGCGGTGGCGGACCACCGCAGATGACATGTGGCGGCTGACGCTCTCCCCGTTGCAGCGATTCACGCGAACAGCATGGATCTAGCCAATGGCCCGGAAACAGCGGCATAAACCCTGCCGCGTCCTCACTTGGAACATTTCACCTCCAGCGGAGTTTGAACGGCAGGGAGGCGACATGATGAGCCCGAACCCTCGCAGCACGGCAAGCATTGCCGGTCACCCTATCCATCCCATGCTGATTCCGTTTCCGATTGCCTTTTTTGTCGGCGCCTTCGTTTGCGATCTTATCTTCTGGCGAACAGCCGATCCCGGATGGGTCACCGGGTCGCTTTGGCTTCTCGGCGCAGGCCTGATCATGGCAGCCCTGGCTGCGCTTGCCGGCCTGACGGATGTTCTCGGCGATGTTCAGATCCGCAATCTCACGACGGCATGGCTCCATGCCGGCGGCAATGTACTCGTCGTGTTGATCGAGCTTTACAACTGGTACTCGCGGTATGCCGGCGGAGCGGCGGCCGTGATGCCAACCGGCTTCGTCCTATCGCTGATCGTGGTTCTCATCCTGCTGTTTACGGGCTGGAAGGGTTGGGAACTGGTCTACCGACATCGCGTGGCTGTCTCCGATGGATCCGACGAGTTGACCTGAACCGGCCGCCGCGGCGGCCGGCCTCAACGAGGGGGTCGGCGACCGCCTGTCCTCGATCACATCGCGTTGATGTCGAACTGCAGCCGCTTGGCCGAGTCGATCGACTTATGCGCCTTGACCTTTTCCAGCACGGCTTCCGGGAACGGCGCGTCGAGATAGAGCAGCGCTATGGCATCGCCGCCCGGCCGGTTGCGGCCGAGCTGGAAGTTGGCGATGTTGACGCCGTTCTCGCCGCAGACGGTGCCGAGCAGGCCGATGATGCCCGGCGCGTCGGCATTGGTGGTGTAGAGCATGTGCTGGCCGACCTCGGCATCGAGGTTGATGCCCTTGATC
>NZ_RZOM01001418.1:0-1199 GCF_003999175.1 Mesorhizobium sp. M7A.F.Ca.ET.027.03.2.1
TCGCCAAGGACCGCGGCGAGAATGGCATCGTCCAAGGCTTCAACATCCAGGAAAATATCAGCCTGCCGTTTCACAAGCGCATGTCGCGCTTCGGCATCCTGAGGCGCCGCCTCGAACGCACCACGGCACGCCGGCAGATCGAGGAACTGAGCATCGTCTGCCGTTCCGAGAAGGACGAGATGTCGGAGCTGTCCGGCGGCAACCAGCAGAAGGTGATGGTCGCCCGCTGGATGGCGCAGGAGGCAAGGCTGTTCATTCTGGATGAGCCGTTTCAGGGCGTCGATATCTCGGCCCGGCGCGACATTGCCGCCAAGCTCAGGGCCAGTGCAAACGGACGCGCCACGCTGCTGTTCGTCACAGAACTCGACGAGGCCCTGGAGACCGCCGATCGCATCCTGGTCATGTCGGAACAGACCATCGTCGGCGAACACCGCAATGCCGATGTCGATCTCGACCGCCTGCTGGCCGAGGTCGCCGGCGGGCCGCTGCACAGTGCGGCCTGAGCGCGGGCGATAGGAATTGGAATGGAGAGAGCATGGGTTCGGGTTGGGTAAAGACGGCAGCAGCGCGCGGGAGCGCCGAATGACATTGCGCGACCACGCCATCCGCTACGGGTTCATCGTGCTCTTGTTCGGGCTCGTCGCCTATTTCTCGATCGCCGCCGACGGTTTCGTTTCGCCGCAAAGTGCCGTCTTCATCTTCCAGTCGGTCGCCATCACCGGCGTGCTGGCGCTCGGCGTCACCGCCACGCTGGTTGTCGGCGGCTTCGATCTGTCGATCGGCTCGGTCGCTACATCAGCCATGATGGCGGCCGCCTATGTGATGGTGGTGCTGGAGCAGAACGCCCTTGTCGCGGTCGTCGTCTGCCTGCTCATCGGCGCCATTGTCGGCCTGATCAATGGCTGGCTGATCGTCTACATGCGTGTGCCCGATCTGCTGGCGACGCTCGGCATGATGTTCCTGCTCGTCGGCCTGCAGCGCATTCCAACCGAAGGCCGCTCGATCGCCACCGGCATGACCATGCCGGACGGTTCGGTCGCCAATGGCAAATTCTCCGACGCCTTCCTGGCGCTCGGCCGCCACCGCTTCGACTTCTTCATCCCGAACCTGATTCCGGTGTCGGTAGTCGTGCTGCTCGTGCTCGCCGTGCTGATCTGGTTCTTCCTCGAATACACCCGCTTCGGTCGCATGATGTATGC
>NZ_RZOM01001419.1:0-1196 GCF_003999175.1 Mesorhizobium sp. M7A.F.Ca.ET.027.03.2.1
GTGCACGGCCTCGACGAATTCGCCCGGTTGCCGGTCCTGTTTGCCATAGGCAATGAAGAAGGTTTCCAGCGGAATCGAGCGCCGCTTCTTGCCCTTGCGCAGGGTGAGACTTGCGCCAAGCGCGATCAAGGGCGGCGGCGTGTCGCCGATCGGCGAGCCGTTGGCGATGTTGCCGCCGATGGTGCCCATGTTGCGCACCTGTTCGCCGCCGATGCGATCGAACAACGGCCCCAGCGCCGGGATACGCTTCGCCAATGTCGCGAAGGCATCAGTGTAGGTGACGCCCGCGCCGATCGAAATGACGCCGTTGTCTTCCGAGATGGTGCAAAGTCCGTCGAGATTGCCGATGAAAATGGCCGGCGAAATATCGCGCATGTGCTTGGTCACCCAGAGGCCGACATCGGTCGAGCCGGCAACGATGGTGGCGTTGGGGTCCTTGTCCAGCACGGCGGCGAAATCATCGACGTTGGCCGGCACGACCAGCCGCGCCTTGGCCGAACCGATCTCGACCCGGGCGCCGTCATGCAGGGCCTCGAGCCTCTCGGTGATCGCCTTGCGCTCCGCGGCCAGCGGATCCTCCGCCGCCTTACCGTAGCTGGAAATGGCATGCGCCGCGCGGATGATCGCCTCGTAGCCGGTGCAGCGGCAGAGATTGCCTTGCAAGGCCTTTTCGATATCCGCGTTCGACGGATTCGATGACTTCATCCACAGGCCATAGAGCGACATGACGAAGCCCGGCGTGCAGAAGCCGCATTGCGAGCCGTGGAAATCGACCATCGCCTGCTGCACCGGATGCAGTTGGCCTGATACGCCGCGCAGATGCTCGACGGTCACGACATGGGTGGCGTCCAACGAGCCGAGGAAACGGATGCAGGCATTGACGCTTTCATAGACCAGCCCGCCGGCCGAGAGCTTGCCGACCAACACGGTGCAGGCGCCGCAATCACCCTCGGCGCAGCCTTCCTTGGTGCCGCGCAGCGACCGCTCTAGCCGCAGCCAGTCGAGCAGGGTCGCGTCTGACGCCACCGACGAAAGCGCCACATCCCTGCCATTGAGGATGAAGCGGATCTCGTTGCGGATGCTGATTTTGGCCATGCCTCAGCTCCCCCTGTATGTCGAGTAGCCGTAAGGCGAGACCAGCAGTGGCACATGATAGTGCACGGGCTCGGCCATGCCGAAGCGGATCGGTATCACAT
>NZ_RZOM01000141.1:0-8621 GCF_003999175.1 Mesorhizobium sp. M7A.F.Ca.ET.027.03.2.1
ATCTACAAGTGAGCGGGGAAGCGGACATGTCTCAGTCAGCATTGAAGGCAAGCACCATCGCGGCAGCGATGCGTTTTGGCCGCTCGCGGATCAGCCGGCGAGCCGTTCCGGTCCTGGCGGTTGCGGTGGCTGCGCTGCTGGCCGGCTGCGCCCAGCGCGATAGCATCACGGTCGGCGCCATTCCGGACGATTACCGCACCAACCATCCGATCGTGATCGCCGAGAAGAATCAAAAGATCGATCTGCCGGTTGGTGCCGGCGACCGCGGCATGACGGGCTCTCAGCGCGACACGCTTCTTGGCTTCCTGGATGGCTATGACAGAAGTGCCGCCCCGACGCTGACGATCCAGGTCCCGAGCGGATCGGCCAACGAGGTCGCCGCGACCGCGGCGGCCCGTGATTTCGCCCGGCTCGCGATTGCCAGCGGCGTCAAGCGCAACCGGCTTGTCGTCACCTCGTATCAGGCTGCCTCCAGCGAGATATCCTCGCCGGTCCGCGTCGCTTATGTTGCGGTGAGGGCGCAGACCGACAAATGCGGACGCTGGCCAGCCGACCTCGTCGACACGTCGGAAAACAAGCACTATGCCGATTTCGGCTGCTCTTATCAGAACAATCTAGCCGCCCAGATGGCCAACCCCGCCGATCTCCTCGGCCCGCGCAAACTTTCCACCATTGATGCTGAAAACCGCGGCGCGGTGATCGATGTCTACCGTGCAAGAGGCATCTCGGACGAGTTCCTCGGCAATTCGGAAGTGACGTACTGAGCCGCCAGTCTCGGATAGAACAGGCTACGGGAAAGAGCATGACGATGAGCAACCTTGCCTACGACGCACCGGTGGACGGCAGCGATACCTCGCAGCAGGACATCGCCGCGATGCAGGCGTTGCGGCCGATCCCGCGCATTTCAATCCAGGCATTCTGCGAGACCGACGGTGTTGCCAACCCGGTCGAGCGCGCCGGCGAGGACCGCCGCATGACGAAGGCGCATCTCAAGGTCCATATGGGCGGCGTCCCCACTGCCATCGAATTCTACCAATCGGCGCCGACGCCCAATCTGATCCTGCTGGAATCGCGCAGCGAGCCCAAGCAATTGCTGGAACAACTCGCCCAGCTCTCGGAATATTGCGATCCGACGTCGAAGGTGGTGGTGATCGGCCACTACAATGATGTCGGCCTCTACCGCGAGCTCATCCGCAACGGCATTTCCGAATATGTGATCGCTCCGGTCTCGATGGCCGACATCGTCAGCGTGGTGTCGTCGATTTTCATCGATCCGGAAGCCGAGCCGCTCGGCCGCTCGATCGCCTTCGTCGGCGCCAAGGGCGGTGTCGGCTCCTCGACGATCGCCCACAATGTGGCTTGGGCGATGTCCTCCCTGTTCAAATCCGAAGTGGTCGTCGCCGATCTCGATCTGGCTTTCGGCACCGCCAACATCAATTTCGACCAGGATCCGGCGCAAGGCATCGCCGAGGCGGTGTTTTCACCCGAACGCATCGATGAAGTCTATCTCGACCGGCTGCTGACCCAGTGCGCCGAGCATCTGTCGCTGCTGGCAGCACCTTCGACGCTCGAACGGGTCTATGATTTCGATCCCGAGGCCTTCGTTCAGCTGATCGACACCGCCCAGCGCAGCGTGCCGCTTCTGGTGCTCGACGTCCCCCATGCCTGGACGGGCTGGACCAAGAACACCCTGGTCAAGGCCGATGAGATCGTCATCACCGCGACACCGGAACTCGCCAATCTGCGCAACACCAAGAACCTGGTCGATATGCTCAAGCGGCTTCGTCCCAATGATCCGCCGCCCAAGCTGATCATCAACCAGGCCGGCGTGCCGAAGCGCCCGGAGATTTCGCCGTCCGATTTCGCCGAGCCGCTCGGCCTGTCACCGATGTCGGTCATTGCTTTTGATCCGTTGCTGTTCGGCAATGCCGCCAACAACGGACGCATGCTTGGCGAAATGGATGCCAAGAACCCGGTTGTCGCGATGATCAACGAAATGGCGCATGTGCTGACCGGGCGCAGCGAAATCAAGGCCAAGAAGAAGGCCGGGCTCGGCAGCCTGCTCGGCAAGCTCTCGCGCAACAAGAAGTGACGCTTCAGCAGTGGAATCGGTAGTCGATCATGTTTGGTAAAAGAGGCAGCGACGACGGCAACCGGTTCACGCCGGAATTTCGCCAGCCAGCACCGGCGCCGGTTGCGCCGCCGGCTGCAAGTTCCATGGACACGGCGGTTCTGACCCGGCCCGCGGCGGCGCCAAGCGCGCCTGTCGCGCCGCCGGCGCGCCGTGCCGTCGAGGCACCGCCATTGGCGCCTGAGCCGAAGCGGGCACAGCGCGAAAAGAGCGAAACTTATTACGATACCAAGAGTCAGGTCTTCTCCGCGCTCATCGACACCATCGATCTGTCGCAGCTTTCCAAGCTTGATCCTGAAAGTGCGCGCGAGGAAATCCGCGATATCGTCAACGACATCATCGCGATCAAGAACTTCGCAATGACGATCGCCGAGCAGGAAGAGCTGCTCGAGGACATCTGCAACGACGTGCTCGGCTATGGGCCGCTCGAGCCGCTGCTCGCCCGTGACGACATCGCCGACATCATGGTCAACGGCTCCAGGAACGTCTACATCGAAGTCAACGGCAAGGTCGAACAGACCGGTATCCGCTTTCGTGACAACCAGCAGCTCCTCAACATCTGCCAGCGTATCGTCAGCCAGGTTGGCCGCCGTGTCGATGAATCCAGCCCGATCTGCGACGCGCGCCTTCCCGACGGCTCCCGCGTCAACGTCATCGCGCCGCCACTCTCCATCGATGGCGCCACGCTTACCATCCGCAAATTCAAGAAGGACAAGCTGACGCTCGATCAGCTGGTCAAGTTCGGCGCCATCTCGCCGCAGGGCGCCGAAGTTCTCAAGATCATCAGTCGTGTTCGCTGCAACATCGTGATCTCGGGCGGCACCGGTTCGGGCAAGACGACGCTGCTCAATTGCCTGACCAACTATATCGACCGCGAGGAGCGCGTCATCACCTGCGAAGACTCGGCCGAGCTGCAATTGCAGCAGCCGCATGTGGTGCGCCTCGAAACCCGCCCGCCCAATCTGGAGGGCGAGGGTGAGGTGACGATGCGTGACCTGGTCAAGAACTGTCTGCGCATGCGGCCCGAGCGCATCATCGTCGGCGAAGTGCGCGGACCCGAGGTGTTCGATCTTCTGCAGGCGATGAACACCGGCCATGACGGCTCGATGGGCACGATCCACTCGAACAGCCCGCGCGAATGCCTGAACCGTATCGAATCCATGATTGCCATGGGCGGTTATTCGCTGCCGCAGAAGACAGTGCGCGAAATCGTCGTCGGCTCCATCGACGTGATCATCCAGGCGGCGCGCCTGCGCGACGGATCGCGCCGCATCACCCACATCACCGAGGTGATCGGGATGGAAGGCGACGTCATCATCACGCAGGATATCGTCCTCTACAACATCAAGGGTGAGGACGCCAACGGCAGGCTGTTGGGTGAGCACGTATCGACGGGCATCGGCCGTCCGCATTTCTGGGAGCGTGCACGCTATTACGGCGAGGAGCAGCGTCTCGCCATTGCGCTCGAGGCGATGGAGAAACGCGCTGACTGACGCATGCTGGGGTGTAAGGGTTCGGGCCAATGTTTGGAATTGACGGCACAGTACTGGCGTTTGTCGTGCTCGCCGGCTTCAGCGCCGGCGCCGTCGCTTATGCATTTCTGTTCACCCGGATCAGCAACGAAAAACAGGTCGGCAAGCGGCTCGAAACGATCAGGACCGCCGAGACGGATCGCTCCGTCGTCAAAGCCTCGCGCGACCGCGTGGCGGAAGCCGTCAAGCGGCGCAAATCGGTTCAGGATTCTCTCAACGAACTCGACGCCAAGCAGAAAACCAAGGACAGCCGCGTCAAGAAACCGCCGCTGAAAGCCCAGCTTCGTCAGGCCGGCCTCAAGACCACCATCGAGCGTTTCTACATATATTCCGCAATATGCGGCGTCGTTTTGACGATTGTCGCCTTTGTGGCCGGAGCCCCGCTGATCGCCTTGCCGGGCGTGCTGCTGGCGGGGGGGCTGGGCCTGCCGCGCTGGTTCGTCACGTTTCGTCGCGCCCGCCGGGTCAAGGCATTCCTCAACGAATTTCCAAATGCGCTCGACATCATCGTGCGCGCGGTCAAATCCGGCCTGCCGCTGAACGACGCCGTGCGCTTGATCGCCAACGAATCGCCCGAACCCGTGAAGACCGAGTTTCGCCGCATCGTCGATTCACAGCAGATGGGCCTCTCTATCCCCGACGCGACCTTGCGCATGCCCGAAACCATGCCTTGTACCGAGGCAAGCTTCTTCGGCATCGTTATCCAGATACAGTCGCAGGCCGGCGGCAATCTCTCCGAGGCGCTGGGCAATCTTTCGCGCGTGCTTCGCGATCGCAAGAAGATGAAAGCCAAGGTCGCGGCGCTGTCGATGGAAGCGAAGGCGTCCGCCGCGATCATCGGCGCGCTGCCCTTCATCGTCGCCTTTCTCGTCTACCTGTCGAGCCCGGCCTACCTGATGCCGCTCTTCAACACCAGCGTCGGAAACCTGATCCTTGGTTGCTCTGCGGTCTGGATGTCGATCGGCATCCTGGTGATGCGCAAGATGATGAACTTCGAAGTCTAGGATGCTGGCATGACCGAGCAAGTCATCAAGACCCTGACGGATCCGAGCTTCCTGATCGCGATGCTGGTCGCGATAGCGGTGTTTGCGACCGTCTTCACCTTGCTGCCGGCGTTTGGCGGAAACCACCTCAAGTCACGCATGAAATCCGTTGCGCTGGAACGCGACGAACTGCGTGCGCAACAGCGCGCCCGGCTTGCGGTCGAGGCCGACCGCCGTCGCAAGGGCTTGCGCGAGGAACAGTCGATCGGCATGCGCAACATTGTCGACCGGCTGGATCTGAGACGCGCGCTCGCCGATGAAGGCACCTTGCAGAAACTCAAGGTGGCCGGCTTTCGTGGACAGAATCCGCTGACGCGGTTTCTTTTCTTCCGTCTCGTGCTTCCTTTTGTCGGTTTCGCGCTGGCCGCAATCTACATCTTCGTGCTCGGAGGACTGCCCGACAAGCCATTGGTCATCAGGCTGTTCGTCTGCATCCTCGTTGCTTACGGCGGCTTCTACGCACCGGTCATCTACGTCAACAACCGCGCCACCAAGCGCAAGCAGTCGATCCAGATGGCATGGCCGGATGGGCTCGATCTGATGCTGATCTGCGTCGAATCGGGCATGTCGGTGGAAGCGGCACTGCGCAAGGTCGCCGACGAGATCGGCGCGCAATCGGTGGCGCTGGCGGAAGAGTTCATCCTCACCAACGCCGAGCTTTCCTACCTGCCGGAGCGCAAGCAGGCCTACGAGAACCTGGCAAGCCGCACCGGCCTGGATTCGGTCAAGTCGGTGTCGCAGGCGCTCGTCCAGGCCGAGCGTTACGGCACGCCGGTGGCGCATGCACTGCGCGTGCTTGCCGCAGAAAGCCGCGACATGCGCATGAATGCGGCCGAGAAGAAGGCCGCCGCCCTGCCGCCAAAGCTCACAGTGCCGATGATCCTGTTTTTCCTGCCGGTGCTCTTCGCCATCATCCTGGGTCCCGCCGGCATTCAGGTCAGCCAGCGCGGTATCTTCGGCGATCATCCGGCGCCGGCAACAAACGCCCAGTAGCGGCAAGGCAAATTCCTGCATTCCCTCAAACGAAGAAGCCGCGCATGCAGCGCGGCTTCTTCGTTGGGCATCGGGATTGTGGTCTCAGTTGGTCGCGGATTTCGGCTTGTCCTGGTCCTTGAGCTGGCTCCAGGCATTCTGCTGGGCCAGCATCTGCCTGAGATAGGCGACATTTGCCTGCGCCTGTTCGGGCGACAGTTCCTGCGAGGCGATCTTCTCGGCCTCGTCGAAACGGCCTTGCAGGCCGACGACCAGTGCCAGGTTCTGGCGGACGCGGCTGTCCGCATTCGGCTGCTGCGCGGCCGAGCGCATATAGGTTTCGGCGGTGCGCAGGTCACCTTCCAGCACATACGACATGCCAAGATTGGAGAGCACGGAAGGCTCGTTCGGCTTGAGGTCGAGCGCCTTGCGGTAAAGCTGGCGCGCATCGTCCTTCTGGCCGGTCTGGTCGAGAATGGCCGCTTCGGCCGACACCAGCTTCCAGTCGGGATATTCCGGTGTTTGAGCGCGGCGCACGGCGTCGAGTGCCGCCTCGAACTGGCCATTGGCGGCCAGCGCCTTGCCATAGGAGGCAAGAACGTCACGATCCTTGGGCAAAGCGATGGCGAGCTTGCGCATCACGGCCAGCGACTGATCGGCGTCGCCATCCATCTGCAATGCCGCCGCATAATTCGTCGCGATCCGCTTGTCGTTGGGGTTCTTCGCGTAGGATTGGCCGAGTGCGCCGGTGGCATTGTGCAGTTCCCCGGCCGACATGCTTTCCAGCGGTTTGCCGCTGGTGCGTGCGATCGAGCCGGTGGAGATCTTGTCGGTTCCGCAGCCGGCGACGCCCGCCGCCAGCGCCAGCACAAGGGCCGTGGTGATGAGCCGTTTTCCCCTGGCGTTGATCCTGCGGTTGGTCGGCATGGCCACCTAAGCCTCCATTCATGCGCGGCCATTGCGTGGCCGTCTTCCCTCCCGCAGAAATATTCTGTTAACCCTAACGGACGGTTAAGAACGGCGACTCACACGGAGAACATCGCATGCCTGTCGAACTCGTCGGGAAGACATTGCCGGGCGCGCTGCCGGTCCATCTGGTCGCCAGGGACGGTCTGGACGCGGCCGGCCTTGCGCCGGCCGCTGTCGCCTGGGCCAGGGCCAACGGCTTTTCCGGCGAGGCAGGCAGGACGCTGGTCGTGCCCGGCGAAAACGGGGCGCTCGGCGGCGCCTTGTTCGGTATCGGCGATGGCGAAGGCGCGCTCGCCTTTGGCGGGCTGTCGAAAGCCTTGCCGGAAGGCGACTGGCATTTCGCCTCGGCCCCTGTCGAGCCGGACCTCGCGGCGATCGCGCTGGTGCTCGGCGGCTATGTCTTCACCCGTTACGGCAAGAAGCCAGGCAAGGCGCTGCGCTTCGGTCTGCCGGCAGGCGTCGATGGCGGGCGCGTAGGCCGCATCGCCGATGGCGTCTTTCTGACACGCGATCTGGTCAACACGCCGACCAGCGATATGGGTCCGGAAGATTTGGAGCAGGCGGTGCGGACCCTGGCCGCCAGGCACAAGGCCGAAGTCTCGGTGGTCAAGGGTGACGATCTCCTCGACCGGAATTTCCCGATGATCCATGCTGTCGGCCGTGCGTCGGCCGGCGCGCCGCGCCTGATCGATATGCGATGGGGGCAGCAAGGGGCGCCGAAGGTGACCCTGGTCGGCAAGGGCGTCTGCTTCGACACGGGCGGTCTCGACATCAAGCCATCGTCCGGCATGCTGTTGATGAAAAAGGACATGGGCGGTGCTGCCAATGTCCTTGGCCTTGCCTCGATGATCATGGCTGCCGGGCTGAATGTGCGGCTGCGCGTGCTCATTCCCGCGGTTGAGAATTCGATTGCCGGCAACGCCTTCCGGCCCGGAGATGTGCTTGCGAGCCGCAAGGGCATCACTGTCGAGATCGGCAATACGGATGCCGAGGGGCGGCTGGTGCTGGCCGATGCGCTGGCGCTGGCCGACGAGGAGGAGCCGCAGCTTCTGGTCGACATGGCGACGCTGACCGGGGCTGCCCGCGTCGCGCTCGGCCCCGATCTGCCGCCGTTCTACACAAGTGACGAAGCGCTGGCATCCGATCTTGCGGCGGCTTCCGTCGCGGCCGAGGACCCTCTGTGGCGCATGCCGCTGTGGCGGCCCTACGATGCAAAACTGTCGTCGAAAATCGCCGACATCAACAATGTCACATCAGACGGTTTCGCCGGCTCGATCACGGCGGCGCTGTTCCTGAAACGCTTCGTCGAAAAGACCGAGGGCTGGGCGCATTTCGACATCTTCGCCTGGAACCCGGCCGATCGTCCGCATGGCCCCGCCGGCGGCGAGGCACAAGGCATCCGCGCCCTAGAGCGGATCATCGCGAAACGCTACGGCTGACGGTTGCAGGCGGAGCCGGCAAAATTGCCTCGACTGAAACGGAACCGAAACAATTTGCCGTCATGCTGGCGCGATGTCGATTGCTATGCGCCCGAGCCAGGCCTTGCGACTGTGGCAGCAAGTGATGCTGTCACAGGTGCGCGACGACGCGCCCGATCTGACCATGCGCCAGACGGCGATCCTGTTCACCATCTATCTCGATCCGCCGCCACACACCGTGCGCGGGCTCGCCGCGCGCCTCAATGTCACCAAGCCGGTGATCACCCGCGCCCTGGACACGATGGGCGCTTTGAAACTCGTTTCGCGTCACCGCGATGAACTCGACAAGCGCAATGTGTTGATCAGGCGCACGGTTGAGGGCGCGCTCTTTGTCGAGCGCTTCGGCGATGGTATCATCGCCAAGGCGCTCGAACTGCCGATGTGAGCGCATTACCTTTCAACAGAGTGTTCGATTTGACTGCCAGGGATGCCCGCCTTCACGCTTTTCGCTCCGATCTCGCCGATGCGCGGCTGAAGGGCGAGGTCACCGCCGAGC
>NZ_RZOM01001420.1:0-1195 GCF_003999175.1 Mesorhizobium sp. M7A.F.Ca.ET.027.03.2.1
GCGCAGGCCCGAGCCGGCCGAAGTCGACGAGGACGATTACTGAGGCCGGTCGCCATGACCGTCCTTTCCGCCTCCGAACCCGGCCGCGACTGCCCGCTCTGCCCGCGGCTGCACGACTTCATCGCCGAGTGGCGGCAGCGCGAACCATCCTGGTTCAATGCGCCGGTGCCGACTTTCCTGCCCTCGGAAGGTGACGCGACGGTCCAACTGCTGATCGTCGGGCTGGCGCCCGGCCTTCGCGGTGCCAACCGAACGGGCCGCCCGTTCACCGGCGACTATGCCGGCGACCTGCTCTACTCGACACTGATTTCGCACGGTTTTGCACGCGGCGAATTCAAGGCCAGACCCGACGACGGATTGGAGCTTGTCGGCACGGCGATCACCAATGCCGTGCGCTGCGTGCCGCCCGAGAACAAGCCGGTGGGCGCCGAGATTGCCACCTGCCGGACATTCCTGGTGCCGACGATCGCCCGGTTCCCTAATTTGCGCGCCGTGCTGGCACTGGGATCGATCGCGCATCAGTCGACGGTGCGGGCGCTGGGTGGGCGCGTCGCCGCCTACCCGTTCAAGCATGGCGGGCAGCTGCCGGCCGGTGGCGTCACGCTGTTTTCGAGCTATCACTGCTCACGCTACAACACCAATACCGGCGTGCTGACCGAAGCGATGTTCGTTAGCGTTTTCAGCCAGATATCGGAATTCTTGCAGAAATAGAGCCGGGTGCCAGCGGATCAGCTTGGCGGCGCAAACAGTGCACTCAACGCACCGGGCCCACCCTGCAGCACATTCAGGTCGACATCGCCATTGATGCCGTCAACGCGACCCCTGTTGTGGTACTGCCAGTAGACCCAGTCGTCGCGATCCGGCTCCAGGAGCAATGAGCGGAGCCAGAGCGGACGGGCAGCAATGCGCCCTGCATACGCTTCCGCTGCGTCGTCGGTCAGATAGACCACCGCCGGCTTGCCGAACGCCGCCTCGACTGGAGCGAGGAACGCGGCCAGTTCGGCGTTCAATTGTTCGGGCGTCGGCCGCTGCGGGCAGTTGCCGCCGAATTCGATATCGACCACGGGTGGCAGCAGGGGCTGATCGTGCGGCACCACCGAGATGAAATTCTTCGCCTGGTCCGCACCCGGCCGGCAAAAGGTGAAAAAGTGATAGGCGCCGACGGCGAGACCGGCGGCCCGGGCCTCTTCCAGAT
>NZ_RZOM01001421.1:0-1194 GCF_003999175.1 Mesorhizobium sp. M7A.F.Ca.ET.027.03.2.1
GCGTGCGGCCCTTCATCAGCGCTTCCGACTGCGCCAGGCAGTTGGCGAGCAGCAGATCGTGCTGATGCTTGAGATCGGGCTCGTGGCCGACGGCCGCGGCGAGGAATTCGACCGGGATGAAATCGGTGCCCTGGTGCAGCAGCTGGAAGAAGGCATGCTGGCCGTTGGTGCCAGGCTCACCCCAGACCAGCGGTCCGGTCGGCGTCGTCACCTCTGTGCCTTCGAGGGTGACGCTCTTGCCGTTCGATTCCATGTCGAGCTGCTGCAGATAGGCCGGCAGCCTGGACAGGCGCTGGTCATACGGGATAACGGCGCGCGCCGGGTAACCGCAGATGACGCGATGCCACCAGCCGACCAGTCCAAGCAGCGCCGGCAGGTTCTCCTGGACCGGCGCGGTGCGGAAATGCTCGTCCATCTCGTGCGCGCCATCGAGGAAGGCGCGAAAATTCCGCGGCCCGACAGCAATCATCACCGGCAGGCCGATGGCGCCCCAGAGCGAATAGCGGCCGCCGACCCAATCCCAGAAGCCGAAGACGCGATCCGGCGCGATGCCGAACTTGGCCACCAGGTCGAGTGCGGTGGAGACGGCGGCGAAATGCTTGCCGACCGCTTCCTTACCCAGTGCTTCCTGCACCCATTTCCGAGCGGTTTCGGCGTTGGTCATCGTTTCGACGGTGGTGAAGGTCTTGGAAGCGATGATGAAAAGCGTGGTTTCGGCGGAGAGGCCCTTCAGTGTGTCGTGGATATGGGCGCCGTCGATGTTGGAAACGTAATGTGCGCGCGGCCCGTCATGATAGGGCGCCAGCGCCAGCGTCGCCATGGCCGGGCCGAGATCGGAACCGCCGATGCCGATGTTGACGATGTCGGTGATCTTCTTGCCGGTGGCGCCAGCCGCCTTGCCCGAGCGCACGGCATCGGCAAAGGCGCCCATGGCGTCGAGCACGGCGATGACGTCAGCCTTGACGTCCTGGCCATCGACGGTGACGCCCTTGCCGGTCAGGTTGCGCAGCGCCGTGTGCAGCACGGCACGGTCCTCGGTGACGTTGATCTTCTTGCCGGCGAACATGGCGGCGCGGCGGCCTTCGAGATCGGCGGCCTGGGCGAGCTTCTCCAGCAGCTCCATGGTGGTCGCGTCGACCGCGCATTTAGACCAGTCGAGCAGCAGATCGCCGTCGGCAGCGGAGAATTCCACGA
>NZ_RZOM01001422.1:0-1194 GCF_003999175.1 Mesorhizobium sp. M7A.F.Ca.ET.027.03.2.1
GCGATAGCCCATCTCAAAGGTCTTGCCGTCGGCCGACCGAGAGACCTCGAGGGTCTTCTCGTCGGTCAGGCGCAATTGCTTGATACCGTCGATCTGTGACAGCGCCTGGGTGATGAATGAAAGCGTGCGATCGAGCCCAAGCCCGAAATTCGGGTTTTTAGTGAACCCCGAGGGCATGCACTCCTCTAGGTACATCTGCACGTCATCGAGGGTGCTCGGCACGACGAAATGTTCGGCTCCGTCATAATCATCGACCATGTGGGCGAACCCATTCTTCAGTACCAGCTCGATCGAAACAATGGGATCGTGCTTAGGCGTCAGGAAGCTCGCGGACGTGGGCATGGTATTGACGGGATAGAGCGTGGTCGTGTCCGTCCTAGCCTCGAACTTTATAAGCAGGACGCGGGTCGTTGGGTCCCCCTCGCGGTGCGCGATCTTTAGTCGCGTCGCTGAAGGCTGGAAAAACACCTCCACGAGGCCTCGTCCTCGTTCCTCGATGGACAAGGTGCCTAGGTCGTCCTCTCCAAATCGTGGGCCGAACGTTGCCATGCTGATCCTAAGGGTGTGCCGAAGCACCTGCGCCGGCAGCGGCTAGCAGGTCCCGCTGTGGATCCGGTGGCGGCGTGATGAAGGCATCGCCATCAACACCGTGTTCCTTCAGGAACGGGGCCTCCTTTAGCCTTTCGCGAAGGCCGAGCATTCGCTTTTCCGCTCTACGGATGAAAGTATTGTAGGTCATCGGGATGATGGTAACGCGTCCGTCCCACTCGGTTCGACTCCCGCCCTCGGCGGCATCGATCTTCGAGCCGAGGATGTAACAGGTCGTCACGGCCGCTTCGGTCAGAAGCCCCTTGCTCCTCAGCTCCTTCACATACCGCCACGCCTGATCTTTCTGCTCGGAGCCTATGCCCACGCCGGGCTTCTTGATCTCGGCCACGACCAGGCGGGACACACCATCCACTTCATGTCCGAGATCATGCGCGTCGCGGCTATAAAGCCCAACGCTGCCATCGGGCAGCATCACGAAATCGGGTCGCTGCCTGCTACCCGTTTCATTCGACCCAAATATCTTGCGAATGACCTCCGTCATGCCTTTGTTGCTTGTGAACTCGAGGCTCTCAAACTCAGGGCCGAACACCCACAGCGATCGCTCGAACAGCGGCTGCAGGTCGCCGACCTCGTCCATGGTGTCGT
>NZ_RZOM01001423.1:0-1193 GCF_003999175.1 Mesorhizobium sp. M7A.F.Ca.ET.027.03.2.1
ATCCAACATCCAATGACGTCCTCTTACGCCCCGGCCGGATCGAAGACGTCGAAACCATCCACGCGGCGATCCTGAAGCTCGGCACGCATATCGGTGCGCCGGAGGAAATCATCTCCACACCCGACGATCTCAGAATGTACGGCTTTGGCGAAAAACCCGCCTTTTCGACCCTGATCGCCGAAGTCGGCGGGGAATTTGCCGGGCTTTGCCTGCATTTTCCGATCTTTTCAACCTGGATGGGGCGGCCTGGAGTCTATGTGCAGGACCTCTATGTCGAGGATCGTTTTCGCGGCCGCAAGATCGGCGAGCGGCTGCTGCGGCACGTTGCGGCGCAGTGCCGGAACGAAGGCGGCGTTTATCTCCGACTGTCGGTCGACACCGACAATGAAGGTGCCAAGACCTTCTATGAAAGGCTGGGCATCGCCTGGTCGAGCTATGAGCAGACCCAAAAAATCATCGGCGAGGCGTTCTTTGCCTTCGCCGATGCGCCCCAAAACGAGGATCCGGAATGAAAGCCTTCTATGCCGAGGAACAGAAGCGTCACGACCCCAAGGCCTTTCTGTCAAGCGGTGCGGCACAGCCCAATCCGGAAAAGCCGGAGCGCGTGGAGAGATTGTTAGCCGGCGCAAAATATGCTGGCTGCACGATCGAGCGGCCTCGGGATCATGGGCTCGGCCCGGTCGCGGCTGTGCATACGCCCGAATACCTTGATTTCCTCGAGCATATCTACACGCGCTGGCAGCGCATCGAGGGCGCTTCGGCCGAAGTGATCCCCAACATCCATCCGATCGCGCGCAACGGCTCCTACCCGGCCTCGGCAGTCGGCCAGGCCGGCTACCACATGGCCGATACTGCTTGCCCGATCTCGGGCGAGACTTGGCAAAGCGCGCTGTGGAGCGCCTGGAGCGCGGTCGACGCGGCCGAGGCGGTGATGTCAGGCGCGCCGGCCGCCTATGCGCTATGCCGCCCGCCCGGCCACCACGCCTTTGCCGATGTCGCCGGCGGCTTCTGTTTCATCAACAACTCGGCCGTCGCGGCGCAGGTTCTGCGTAAGCAGGCCGCACGGGTGGCGATCCTCGATGTCGACCTGCATCACGGCAACGGCACGCAAGGCATCTTCTACGCACGGCCGGATGTGCTGACCGTCTCGCTGCATGCCGATCCGGTGCGCTTCTATCCGTTCTTCTGGGGTC
>NZ_RZOM01001424.1:0-1193 GCF_003999175.1 Mesorhizobium sp. M7A.F.Ca.ET.027.03.2.1
CCAGATCGCGGCCAACGCCGGTGCGGAAGCATCGATCGTTGCCGGCAAGATCCTTGAGAACAAGGGCGCGACCTTCGGCTACAACGCCCAGACCGGCGAATATGGCGACATGATCGCCATGGGTATCGTCGATCCGGTCAAGGTTGTCCGTACGGCTCTTCAGGACGCGGCCTCGGTCGCCGGCCTGCTCGTCACCACCGAAGCCATGATCGCGGAGGCTCCGAAGAAGGAGTCGGCTGGCGGCGGCGGCATGCCTGGCGGCATGGGCGGCGGCATGGGCGGCATGGGCGGCATGGACTTCTAATCCAGCCAATCTGGCTAAGCTTACGGAAAGGGCGCCGAAAGGCGCCCTTTTTGTTCTGCCAGGACGTTTACTTCACTAATAGCACTGCCAGGACTTGAGTTGGGGCGACACACCGCGCGGAACGCTTGGCGCGACATTGAACTAATGTTTCCGCTGGCATCAGGCGCGTCGCGACATCAGGACCCCGGCGATGATGGTATCTCGGCCGCGGAAATCGCCGTGTCGCGATTGCGGCCTGCTCCAGCGAGCACCGCCTGCTCGATCAGCGCTGCGACCTCATCGGCCACAGCCTGCACCGGGGCGCGGTCGTGGGTGGCGCGGGCGATCACCATCAGCCCCTCCAGCGACGATTCGACCAGCAGTGCCAATGCATGCGCGCGGCGCTCGGGCACCCCTGCCCTGACGAAGGCGTCCCGCAGCAGGCCTATCCACTGTTCGAAGGCCGAGCGGCACAACTCCGCCAGTTCCGGCACGTCGGTGGGCGAGTCCAGCACGACAGGCGCGATCGGACAGCCGAGCGAAAACTGGTTGTCTTCCAGCATGCGTCCCACCGACTGGTAGATATGATGGACAGCCACCGCCGGATACTTTTCGGCAGCCAGCGCTTCGCCCAGCCTCTCCGTCACGTCGGCAACGCTGGCCCGCGTCACCTCGATGACCAGTTGGTCCTTGCCGCCGGGAAAATGAAAATAGAGCGAGCCTCGCGGCGCGCCGCTGGCGCTCAATATGTCATTGAGCGAGGTGCCGTGATAGCCGCGCTGCCTGAGCAGCAATCCGGTCGTCTCGAGTATGCGGGCTCGTGTGTCGTTCGCCATGTCAACCTCTGTCAGGAGAGGTCATTATAGCCCTTGCGCGAAATATGACAATCGGTCTACATAATATGTAGATC
>NZ_RZOM01001425.1:0-1192 GCF_003999175.1 Mesorhizobium sp. M7A.F.Ca.ET.027.03.2.1
CTATCGCTGCATCGACTGCGACAACTCCTGGAATTTCGGCATTTTCGAGCGCTGCAACCGCCGCGACATCGACTCGACGCTGCTGGCGGCGCTCGAACGCAACGATCCTGCACTCGCTCACCGTCATGCCTTCGATGTAATCGCGTTGCGCAACCGGATCGGGCGCGTCGAGGAGTTCTCCGATGTCAGCATTCACAAGCGCAGGCTCGGCGACACCGGGGAAGCCGCGACCGTGTTGGAGATCCAGCTTGGACTGGAAATGCCGACATCGCTGCGACTCGACCGGCTGCTCGCTGGCGAACTCGGCATCTCGCGATCACGGCTTCAGGCGCTGGAGGAGAGGCGGCTGCTCATCGTTGACCCGGATGGCGCAAAGGCCCTGCGCAAGCCTACCCGCGCGGGAATCGCGATCCGCATCGATCTGGCCGGCGAGGCCGATCGGCAGGCCATCATCTCGGCTGCCGGTGGATGAACGAAAAAGGGGCGGAACACTGGTTGCTCCGCCCCTATCGACTGTCGGAAAATAGAGAGCTTACGCCGCGCCGACCACCTTGGACGACTTCTCGAACCGCTTGCGCTCGTTCGGATCGAGATAGAGCTTGCGCAGCCGAATGGTCTTCGGCGTCACTTCGACCAGTTCATCGTCCTGGATCCAGGCCAGGGCGCGTTCCAGCGTCATGCGGATCGGCGGCGTCAGCTTGACCGCCTCGTCCTTGCCGGCGGCACGGATGTTGGTCAGCTTCTTGCCCTTGAGCACGTTCACTTCAAGATCATTGTCGCGGCTATGGATGCCGATGATCATGCCCTGATACACCTTGACGCCCGGATCGATGACCATCGGGCCGCGATCTTCCAGGTTCCACATCGCGTAGGCGACCGATTCGCCCTGTTCGTTGGAAATCAGCACGCCATTGGTGCGGCCCGGCAGCTCACCCTTGTAGGGCTCATAGGCGTGGAAGAGCCGGTTCATCACGGCGGTGCCGCGCGTGTCGGTCAAAAGCTCCGACTGGTAGCCGATCAGGCCACGGGTCGGCGCGTGGAAGACGATGCGCTGGCGATTGCCGCCGGACGGGCGCAGTTCGACCATCTCGGCCTTGCGCTCGGACATCTTCTGCACGACGACGCCGGCATGCTCCTCATCGACGTCGATGACGACTTCTTCGACCGGCTCCAGCAATTCGCCGTTCTCGCC
>NZ_RZOM01001426.1:0-1188 GCF_003999175.1 Mesorhizobium sp. M7A.F.Ca.ET.027.03.2.1
CCTTCGCTCGGGGTTCGCTCCGAGCGAAGGCATGAGCTTGGCGACGGGCCGAGAGTAGACGGCGATGATGTCCGAACCTGAGATCCATTGCAGCGCATCGACGTCGTGCACGCCGAGGTAGAAGCAGACGCTCGAGTTTCCGTTCATGCGAAGACCGACTTCGCGATTGGTGAAACGGCCGCTGCTGCCGTGGATCGGCTCGCCGATCCGCCCGGATTTCACCGCTGCCGCGGCCTCGCAATAGCGCGGGTCGAACCGCAGGATGTGGCCGACCAACAGGCGCGCGCCGTTTCTCTCCGCCGCTCTGGCAATCGCCTTGGCAGCGGAAAGATCGTGAGCCATCGGTTTTTCGAGCAGCACCGGCTTGCCGGCATCGAGCAGCGTGCGGCAGACGTCTTCATGCAGCGCGTCGGGTGCCGCCACGATATAGGCGTCGGCGGCATTGGCGGCCAGCGCGGTGGCGGCATCGCGGAAATGCCGGGCACCGAAATCCGACGCGGCCTTGCTCCCCGTGGCAGCATTCGGATCAACGAATGCCGACAGTTCCGCGACAGGGCTCGCGGCAACCACCTGCGCATGCAGGAGACCCATGTAGCCGGCACCGACGATGGCGATCTTCAGCTTGCTCAAAGGGTTCTCCTTACAGGCATGGTGCAAGGTTGGATGCTGGCCGGGGTGCGCAGGCTGGTGGCGTGATCGTGCGATCACCGAAGGCCAGCGTCATCACGTCTTCTTCCGTCGCCCCACGAGCCAGCGTGCCGACAGAGTGGCCTTCGCGCATGACGACGATGCGGTCGGCAACGCCGAGAACCTCGGGCAACTCGCTCGACACCATGAGGATCGCCGCGCCCTCGGCCTTCAATCTTGCGATCAGGTGATGGAGTTCGGACTTCGCGCCGACGTCGACGCCCCGTGTCGGCTCGTCGAGCAGGATGATCTTCGGTTTGGTGGCAAGCCATTTGCCGATGACGACCTTCTGCTGATTGCCGCCCGAAAGCTCGATGGTCATTTTGTCGGGCTGGGCCGGCCGCACGCCGAGTGAGCCGATGAGATCGCGGGCGAGTGCCAGGATGCGGCGAGGTCTCAGCAGGCCGAAGTGACTGTTGTCGCGAATCCAGGCGAGGGACAGGTTGTCCCTGATCGACATCGTGCCGACGAATCCTTCCAGGTGCCGGTCTTCCGGTATGT
>NZ_RZOM01001427.1:0-1183 GCF_003999175.1 Mesorhizobium sp. M7A.F.Ca.ET.027.03.2.1
GTCGAAACGGATGGCCGGACGATGAGCTTTCTCGAAATCAGCGGCCTGCACAAGCAATACGGCCCGGTGACGGCCCTTGCCGGCGTCGACCTGAACGTCGCCAGCGGCAGCCGCACGGCGATTGTCGGTCCTTCCGGCTGCGGCAAGACCACCTTGCTGCGGCTGATTGCCGGCTTCGAGGCGCCGGACCAGGGGCACATCACGCTCGACGGTGCCATATTGGCCAATGGCGGCGCTGCGGTGCCGGCATATCGCCGAGGCATCGGCGTGGTGGCGCAGGATGGTGCCCTGTTTCCGCATCTGACCATTGGCGACAATATCGGTTTCGGCATGGACCGCGGCGAGGACAAGCGCGCTGAGCGCATCGTCGAGCTCGCCTATATCGTCGGCCTCGACAAGGCGATCCTCAAACGCCGCCCGCACGAGCTTTCCGGCGGCCAGCAGCAGCGTGTGGCGCTGGCCCGGGCCATGGCGATGAAGCCCAGGCTGATGCTTCTCGACGAGCCGTTCTCGGCGCTCGATACCGGCCTGCGCGCCTCGATGCGCAAGGCGGTGGCCGAGCTTCTTGAGGCTGCCGGCATCACCACCATCCTGGTGACGCACGACCAGGCCGAAGCGCTGTCCTTCGCCAGTCAGGTCGCGGTGATGCGCGACGGCAAGTTCTCGCAGGTCGGCACGCCGCGCGAGCTCTATCTCAAGCCGAAGGACAGGATGATCGCCGAATTCCTGGGCGACGCCATCATCCTGCCGGCCAAGATATCGAATGGCTTCGCCAACTCGCCGCTCGGCCGCATCGCGGTCGACACCAATGACAGCCGCGATATCGCCCGCATCATGCTTCGCCCGGAGCAGATCGCGCTGAAGAGAACGTCGCGCGAGGGCATGTCCGGCACCTCGGACATGCTGTTCGGCGAAGTGACGGAATCGGAATTCGCCGGCTCGATGTGCACGGTCGCGGTGCGGCTCTTGAACAATGCCGATCCGCCCGATGCGGCAGCGATCGGCAACACGCCGCTGGTCCTGCGCAAACCGGGCATGGACGCCCCGGCGGTCGGCGAGATCGTCCGCCTGACCGTATCGGGAAAGGCGCATGTCTTCGCCTGAACACCGTATGCTGGAGCAATTCTAGGAAACTGTGAAGCGGTTTTCCGTCTGGAATTGCGTCAAAACAAAGAGTTAGAGC
>NZ_RZOM01001428.1:0-1182 GCF_003999175.1 Mesorhizobium sp. M7A.F.Ca.ET.027.03.2.1
GCGCCGGCCTGACCATCATCGACCGCACCGGCGTCACCTACAACCCGCTGGCCGACCGCTGGGCACGCTCGAAGGACATGGACGTCAACTACATGGTCCTGGCGGAAAAAGGCTCAGTCTGACCTTATTCTGAATTCTGGCCTTATTCAGAATTCAGCGGCCTGTAGCCGCCGCGCCAGTAGATCAGCGCCTGGCCGGCATCGTGGGTGCGCACGGCCTCGACCGAGCCGATGACGATGGAATGCGTGCCGCGATCGATCATCTCGTCGAGGCTGCAGTCGAAGGCGGCCACCGCGTCCGAAAGCAGTAAAGCTCCGGTCTTGAGCGTCGTCCATTCGGCGCCCTCATAGCGGTCCTTGCCCTTGATGCCGCCAAAGCCGGAGAACCGCTCGGCCACGCGCTGATGCTTGGGCCCAAGCGAATTGACGCCGAAATGCCGGTAGCGTTCGATCACCGGCCAGGTCGACGACGACCTGTTGACGCAGGCGATCACCTTGGGCGGCTCGGCCGACAGCGAGACGACCGAAATGACCACCAGGCCGGAGCGATCCTCGCCGGTGCCGGCGGTGATGACGCTGACATTGCCGACGATCAGCCGCATCGCGGCGCGAAAATCAGCTACATCGACAGCAGTCGCCTCTGATGTCTTCGGTTCGTTCATGGCTTGCTCCAGAGCACGATTCCAAAAAGGGAACGGTCCTCGGAAAAGATCACGCTCAAACAGGAAGATAAAGCAGATCTGGATACAAATTCAGGTGAAATCGGCTCCAGGCGCGAAGGTGATTCGGATCCCTTGCGACCGCTCACGCCTTCTGGCTTTGTGCCCTGGTGGTGATGAACACGCCGGCGGTGATGATGAGCGCGCCTGCCCAGGTCAGCAGCTGATAGTGCTCGCCGAGGAAGATGGTTCCGGCAAACAGGCCGACGGCCGCCGCGACATAACCGATCTGGCTGAGATAGACCGGGCCGCCAACCGCTTGCAGCCTGAAGAAGAAGGCGAACATAGCCGACGCCGACGCGACCTGCGCGATGACCACCAGTGGCACGCCGCCGAGTGGCGCGAAAGCCTCGCCGCCGAACAGGAGGAGAATGCCGGCAAGCAGCATCGCCGCCGACGCCAGATGGCTGCCGACGGCAAGCTCGATCGGGCCGGTGCCGTCCGGCCAGTCGACCGTACGATAG
>NZ_RZOM01001429.1:0-1179 GCF_003999175.1 Mesorhizobium sp. M7A.F.Ca.ET.027.03.2.1
GCATAGGACTGGAAAACAGTGTTGACCGGCCGCTTGAAGGGTGGCAGCGGCGCGATGTCCTGGCCGTAGAGCAGGATTTCACCGGCGGTTGGAAAGTCGAAGCCGGCGATCAGCCTGAGCAACGTCGTCTTGCCGCAGCCGGATGGCCCCAGCAACGTGAAGAATTCGTTCTCGCGGATAGATACCGAGACCGTGTCGAGGGCAGCTACCTGCCCCTCACCTGATCCGAAAATTTTGCTGACGTTTACTACTTCAATCGCATTCCGATCCGGTTTGTCCGGCACGATTACGCCTCACTGTTGACCCCGCTCTTGCTGGCGGAGCTCTTCCCCTGTTCGATGTGACCACATGGCCGGTGGGTTGGCAAGCCCGGCATTGGGTCACAGTTCAATCAGTCATTGAGGCCTGCAAGCCCCATGCCATAGTCAGGCCTGATAGGTGACCTTGCCGCCGCAAATCGTCGTCACCGGCCGCACCTTGTGCAGGTCGGCCGGGGCGGTGTTCTCGATATCCATCGACAAAACCACCAGATCGGCCATGTAGCCTGATTTCAGCGTGCCCTTGCGGTGCTCGGCGAATTCGGCGTAGGCGCCCTCGATCGTGTAACCGGCGATCGCTTCATGCAGTGAGAAACTCTGGTCCGGGTCGCTTTCTGCCCACGGTTTGCGCAACACTGCCGCCTGAATGCCCAGGATCGGATCGATCGGCGACACCGGCCAATCGGATGCGAAGACGACATGCGCGCCGGCATCCTTCAAGGTCCGCCAGGCATAGCTCAGCGGCCAGCGCGCCGGTCCGATGCGCGATACCGTCGGCTCCAGTGGAAAATCCATTGCGCCCGGCGGATGCGGCGGTTGCATGGAGGCAATGACGCCGAGTTCGGCGAAACGCGGCACATCAGCGGTGGTGGTGACCTCGATGTGCTCGACGCGGTGACGGCTGTCGCGCTTGCCGTTCGCCTTCTGCGCCGCCTCATAACCGTCGAGCACCGCGCGCACCGCGCCGTCGCCGATCGAATGCACGGCGATCTGCAGCCCGCGTCTGTCGACCGCGACGGCCAGATCGATGAACTGTTGCGGCGTGAACAGCGGCTCGCCCACCCAGTCGAGCCGGTCGGCATAAGGCTCGACCATGACAGCTGTCCAGGAATCGAGAACGCCGTCGTAGAACACCTTGACC